>DAOUQK010000029.1:0-17500 GCA_030625695.1 Paracoccaceae bacterium
GGCGCTGAGTTTTGTTGTCGTGGCCGTCGGTGGAATCGTCGAAATTGCGCCGCTGTTCTGGCTGCAAAACACTATCGAAAAGGTTGATGGCATGCGGCCCTACACGCCGTTGGAACTGACCGGGCGTGATATCTATGTCCGCGAAGGCTGTTACGTCTGCCACAGCCAGATGATTCGGCCCATGCGGGACGAAGTTGAGCGTTATGGGCACTATTCGCTGGCGGCGGAATCGATGTATGACCATCCGTTCCAGTGGGGCTCAAAACGCACCGGGCCAGATCTGGCACGGGTTGGTGCGCGTTATTCGGACGAATGGCACATCGACCATCTGCGTGATCCGCAGTCGGTGGTGCCCGAGTCTGTCATGCCCAAGTATGGCTTCCTTGAGAACCGGATGATTGATGGCAAGTATGTCGGTGATCTGATTGCGACCCACCGTCTGGTCGGGGTGCCGTATGATGACGCGATGGTCGAAAACGCCACCGCTGATTTCCTGGCGCAGGCCGATCCGGATGCGGATTATGACGCATTGCAGGAACGTTACCCGGGCGCGCAGGTGCGCAATTTCGACGCGCAGCCGGGAGTTTCCGAGGCGGATGCCTTGGTTGCCTACCTGCAAATGCTGGGCACGTTGGTCGACTTTTCGACCTTCACACCTGACGCCAGCCGCTAGGGAGGGGGATTATGGAAACGTATACCTTTCTGCGCGAAATGGCCGATAGCTGGGTGTTGCTGGCATTGTTTGTGTTCCTGATCGGAGTGTTCGTCTGGGTGCTTAGGCCCGGCGCGACCAAACAATATCAGGACACGGCGAGCATCCCGTTCCGCAATGTTGACAGGCCTGCCGCAAGGCAGGACGGGGCGCAGAGCGATAATAAACCCGCCACACCAATGGAGGCAGGCAAATGAGCAAACCATCCGTAAAGCACAAGGGTGATCCGGATACCACTGGCCACGTCTGGGACGGTATCGAAGAATTTGATAACCCGATGCCACGCTGGTGGCTCTGGACGCTGTATGTCTGCATATTCTGGGCCATCGCCTATACAATCGCCTATCCGGCCTGGCCGATGATCAAGGGTGCGACACCCGGATTACTGGGCTGGTCGACACGCGGCGATGTGCAGGCTGATATTGACGCAGTGAACGAAAGCAACGCGGCGATCAACGCGCGCCTTGCATCTACTGACCTGACGGCAATTGGTGATGATGGCGAGTTGAACACCTTTGCCGTATCCTCTGGGGCGGCCGTGTTCCTGACATGGTGCGCGCAGTGCCACGGGTCTGGTGCCGCCGGGGCCAAAGGGTATCCCAACCTATTGGATGATGACTGGCTGTGGGGCGGTGATATCGAATCCATTCACACGACGATTAGCCACGGTATCCGTACCGAAGATGACGATGATGCGCGTTATTCCGAGATGCCGGCCTTTGGCCGGGATGAGCTATTGGAGAGGGGCGAGATTGATCAGGTTGTCAATTATGTAATGTCCCTGTCTGGCACGCCTCAGGATGCCTCGCAAGTCGAGGCAGGGGCCGTGATCTTTGCGGATAACTGCGCCGCATGCCACGCAGAGGACGCCACTGGCGACCGTGATCAGGGCGCGCCGAACCTTAAGGATGCAATCTGGCTTTGGGGTGGGGATTACGCGACGTTGACCCAAACCGTGAACAATGCCCGCTTTGGCGTGATGCCTAACTGGAATACCCGTCTGAGCGAGGCGCAAGTGCGCGCGGTTGCCATCTATGTCCACCAATTGGGCGGTGGTGAGTAACCAGAGCGTATAAGAGAATCCCCCGAGCTGCCCTTGTGGTAGCTCGGAGGCCAGGTGTCGGCTTTTCGATCTGTTCGCGCGTTTCCTGAAAAGCCGACGCCGCTGTCTTTATCTACTGTAACGATACTTTGACCACTTTGCCATTTAATATGTCGTCGAGATACAGGTTTACAACCTGTTGAGGTCAACATCCCGCTCTGGCCGCAACCACCAATGACCGGCTGGCAACCAACGGCGCTTGGTTTGTGCTGACTTGGGCGGCATATCCCGCAGCTTGACTGTATTTGTCCGAGTGGCCGTCATAAGGCTGTTTGCATAGATATTTAGCATGATCCGATCCTTTCCAAGAGTGTGCTAAAGTGATGCGCTGATCAGAATTGAATGCGTAACACTGTATTGACTCCAGACTTGATGATTGGCGCAATAAATGCCACTCATTTGGAAAACGATTATGTTAGGGTGGCTTACATATGAACTGGTTGGATATGCCGCCATTGCCCGCGTTGAGAGCGTTTTCGGCCTATGCTGAAAAGGGAAACGTACAACAGGCAGGAGCAGCGCTTAATGTTAGTCACGCGGCCATCAGCCAGCAATTGCGCGCGTTAGAGCGTCATCTGGGCGTGGCTCTTTTGGATCGTTCCGGGAGGAGCCTTTCGCTGACCGATCAGGGTCGCCAATTGGCCAATGCATTGGAACTGGGCTTTGGCGCGATCAGTGCCGCCGTCAGTGACCTCACTCAATCAGATGCGGATCGCCCGGTGCATGTATCGTGCACGTCGTCGTTTGCCGCGTCATGGTTGATGCCGCGCTTGCCGGGGTTCCGCGCCAAACATCCCGGCATCAACCTGACGATTGATCCCTCGCCGGAACTGGTCGTGTTCAAACCCGGTGGTATTGATCTGGCGTTGCGGTATGGGCAAGGGGTCTGGCCGGGGCTGGAGGTTGAACCGCTATTGTCTTCGCCAATGGTTATCGTGGCGGCACCCGGACTGTTGCAGGGCAAGCAGCAAATCAAACCGGAAAACCTTGTCGATTATCCTTGGCTGGAAGAGCTGGGAACTAACGAAGCTTCTCGCTGGCTTGACTCCCTGGGCGTGACTCACAAGGATCATAAAACCCGGATCGAGCTGCCGGGTAATCTGTTGCTGGACGGGGTCAGGGCCGGGCAAGGCGTGGTGCTGACGGTCCGCCATTTTGTCGAGGCTGACCTGAAGTCAGGTCGTCTGGTAGAACTGTTTTGCGAAGATGACGAACGCGGCTATCATATTGTCACATTCCCAGGGGTGCTGCGTCCGGCGGCAAAGGTGTTTGTCCAGTGGCTACGCCGCCAACGAAGTAACGAAGGATAAAGATGTTTGTCTGATACCCTTTTTGACCCATATCAAAGTTAACACTGTTCGAATCTGAGAGAACCCACAGAAATACCGAAATGATACCAGCCAGGCCGGAGTATGTCCGTGAGCGAAAGTGAACCAGCCCCCAAACTGTTTGAGGCCAGAGAGCCGACTTTCCCCAAACGTGTGACGGGAAAATTCCGCAATCTGAAATGGGTTCTGTTGGGCGGTATGCTGGGGCTTTATTACCTGCTGCCGTGGATTCGCTGGGATCGCGGGCCAAACCTGCCGGATCAGGCGATCTTGCTGGATCTGGGTGGTCGGCGCTTTTATTTCTTCATGATCGAGATTTGGCCGCACGAGTTTTACTTTGTCGCCGGGCTTTTGATAATGGCCGGGCTTGGCTTGTTCCTGTTTACCTCGGCGTTGGGCCGGGTTTGGTGCGGTTATGCCTGCCCGCAAACGGTCTGGACTGATCTGTTTATTCTGGTGGAACGCTGGGTCGAGGGCGACAGGAACGCGCGATTGCGGCTGCACCGGCAAAAGAAATGGGATCTTCGCAAGGCGCGACTCAGGCTGACCAAATGGTTTATCTGGCTGGTGATTGGTTTTGCCACCGGCGGGGCCTGGATTTTCTATTTTGCCGATGCGCCGACATTGCTAAACGATCTGATCCACCTCAGGGCAAGCCCTGTGGCCTATATCACCATGACCGTGCTGGCCTTTTTCACCTTCTTCTTTGGTGGCATTGCCCGCGAACAGGTCTGTATCTACGCCTGCCCCTGGCCCCGCATTCAGGCGGCGATGATGGACGAAGAAACCCTGACCGTCGGCTATCGCGACTGGAGAGGGGAGCCGCGCAAGCGTTCAGAAGAGGTCAAGGCCGGGGCGGAGCAGGGCGATTGCATTGATTGCATGGCCTGCGTCACGGTCTGCCCGGTCGGGATTGATATACGCGATGGGCAACAGTTGGAATGTATCACCTGCGCGTTGTGTATTGATGCCTGTGATGAGATTATGGACAAGACCGGCAAGCCACGCGGGCTGATTGATTATCTGGCCGTTGGGGATGAGGCATCTGAACGCGCCGGCAATGCGCCGCGTCAGATTTGGTCGCATATCCTGAGGCCCCGCACGATCACCTATACGGTGTTGTGGGCGCTGGTGGGAATTGGCATAGTGTTTGCCCTGTTCATTCGCCCCGACATTGAAATGACAGTGGCCCCAATTCGCAACCCGACCTATGTAACGATGTCAGACGGGTCAATCCGCAACACTTATGATGTGCGGCTGCGCAACAAGAAAGGTGAGCCGCATTTGTTCAGCCTTTCGGTTGCAGGCGATCCAACGTTGCGTGTTGAACTGGAAGGACTTGATCAGGTCGTTGTGTCTGTGCCGGCTGACACATCCCTGCTACAAAGGGTCTACGTAATCTCGCCGCGGGATTCGGCACCGTCCCTGGGGGAGGCGACGACATTCCGGCTGTGGGTTGAAGATGTGAGCACCGGAGAGCGGGCGCATAAGGACACCACGTTTAACGGCAAAGGGAACTAAAGCGATGATGAAACGCGAATTCACCGGACGGCATATGGCGATGGTGTTTATCGGGGCGTTTGGACTGATCATTGGCGTCAATCTGTTTCTGGCGTTCAGTGCCGTGCGGACATTTCCGGGGCTTGAGGTCAGCAATTCATATGTCGCCTCGCAAGAGTTCGATGTGCGGCGCGAGGCGCAAGAAGCGTTGGGCTGGACTGTTTCGGCCAAAGCAGTCGGCGGTTTGGTAATCTTGTCGATAACGAACGCCCAGGGCGCACCTGTCCGGGTGGCCAAGTTGGACGCAACGCTGGGGCGGGCGACCCACATCAAGGATGACATGAGCCCTGATTTTCAGTTTGACGGCACCGCTTATGTGGCGCCTGTCGAATTGAGGCGCGGCAACTGGAACATCCGCATGGTGGCGATTTCCGACAATGGGACCGAGTTTTCCCAGCGGGTTATCCTGCACGTCAAAGGGTGATGACATATGGGTGTCGAGACCCCTTCAATGGCTGTTTGCCCCGGGTGCGTCGGCCTGCCCGAGACCACCGTTGAGCCGGAACTGAAGGACGCGCAGATTGCGCTGTCTTTGCCAACGATCCACTGTCAGGGCTGCATTTCCGCCGTTGAGCGCGGGTTGATTGCACATCCCGGTGTGCGTAACGCCCGAGTGAACCTGACATTGAAACGGGCGATGATCGAGGCCGAACCGGGACTTGACGCAGTCGATCTGATCCCGGTTCTTGAGGGGTTAGGGTACGAGGCGCACGAGCTTGATCCTGGTGCGTTAAGTGTTACGGGTGCGGATAAGGCGGGGCGCGAATTGCTGATGCGGCTGGCGGTGGCCGGATTCGCGATGATGAACGTGATGCTGTTATCGGTGTCGGTCTGGGCTGGGGCTATGGATGCGACGCGGGATATGTTCCATTGGATATCGGCGGCAATTGCCATTCCGGCCATCGGCTTTGCCGCACAGCCGTTTTTTCGCAATGCCTGGTCTGCGCTGTCGGTCGGGCGGCTGAATATGGATGTGCCGATCACGCTGGCGATTGTGCTGGCACTGATCACTTCGCTTTGGGAGACATCACTGTCGGGCGAACATGCCTATTTTGATGCGGCATTGGCGCTGACATTCTTCCTTTTGGCTGGACGTTATCTTGATTTTCGCACCCGTGCGATTGCCCGGTCGGCGGCCTCGGAACTGGCAGCACTTGAGGTGCCACGCGCCATTCGTGTCCGGGATGGAGAGGAACATGAGGTGGCCGTGGCCGAGTTGTCGGTGGGTGATCTGGTTCTGGTGCGCCCCGGAGGCCGGATGCCGGTTGACGGGGTGATCGTAACTGGCTGTTCTGAGTTGGACCGGTCGCTGCTGAGCGGGGAAACCCTTCCGGTGTTTGCTGAGCCGGGCCTTGCGGTGAGCGCCGGCGAAGTCAATCTGACCGGACCATTGACCATCCGCGCGACGGCGGTTGGGCAGGATACATCGCTACACCGGATGGCTGAACTGGTGGCAATCGCTGAATCCGGGCGTTCGCGGTATACTTCGCTGGCAGACCGGGCGGCGCGGCTTTACGCACCGGGTGTGCATATTTTGTCGGCACTGAGTTTTGTTGGCTGGTTCATCTGGTCTGGCGACGTGCGCGTGGCGCTGAACATCGCGGCGGCGGTATTGATCATCACCTGCCCGTGTGCATTGGGGTTGGCGGTGCCTGCGGTGACCACGGCGGCGTCAGGGCGGTTGTTTCGAAAAGGCATGTTGATCAAACATGCAACGGCGTTAGAGCGGTTGGCCGAAGTTGATACTGTGGTGTTTGACAAGACCGGCACGCTGACGATGGGAGTTCCAGAGCTGACTAATATGGATGGGTTTTCGCCGCTTGAATTGTCGGTCGCGCGGGCCTTGGCGCAAGGGTCCTCGCATCCGTTGGCCGTATCGTTGAGCAAGGCGCTCAAAGTGGAAATGGCCGAAGTTTCTGGAATCGAAGAGAAGCCGGGATTTGGCATCGAAGGGGTATTTCAGGGTGTGCAGGTCAGGTTGGGTCGGGCCAGTTGGGTTGGAGCAGAACAGTGCGAAGAGACGGCGACATGGTTGAGCGTGGGCGACCAGGCACCAAAGGCGTTTTACTTTTCTGACGCGCTGCGCCCGGGTGCATCCGAGGTGGTTGAGGCGTTGAAACAAGCAGGCAAGATGGTTCTTTTGTTGTCCGGCGATACCAAAGGCGCGGTCGGAGCAATGGCAGCGCGGCTGGGAATTGAGGATTGGCAGGCAGGGGCATTGCCCAAGGACAAGGTAGCCAGGATTGCCGCGTTGTCCAAGCAGGGGCACAAGGTGCTGATGGTGGGGGATGGGTTGAACGATACCGGCGCATTAAGCAGCGCGCATGTGTCTATTTCACCCGCATCTGCACTGGATGCCGCACGGGTTGCGTCAGATATCGTTCTGCTGGGCCAAGACCTCGCGCCGATTGCTGACGCCTGCGATATCGCCGGGCGCGCCACAAGGCGCATTCGCGAGAATTTCAGCATTGCAACGGTGTATAATCTGATCGCGGTGCCTTTGGCGGTGGCCGGATTTGCAACGCCGTTGATTGCGGCGCTGGCCATGTCGGCTTCGTCGATAACGGTATCTTTAAACGCGCTGAGGCTTCGGTAATGCAGGTATTGTCGTATCTTATCCCGATTTCCCTGATCCTTGGCGCTGTGGGCCTTGCCGGGTTTATCTATACCGTCCGATCAAATCAGTATGACGACCCGGAAGGGGACAGTCGGCGTATTCTGTCGGATGAGTGGGACGATCACCCCAAGCCATGAGGCGGGTTGAGGGGCTGCTCATCAAGCCATGAATGGCTTTCTTCGCAGCTTTCAGAGCGAATGCTTGACTCCGGTTTGATTGGTTTCACTCTAGGAAGGCCCGATGGTCGAACACGACACATTGCGCGCCTCAAGGCGGCGGCAGGCCAGAGCGGCGGTTTCCCGGGTCAGGCCCATGAAATTGGCGTCAAACCCCCGCGAAGTGTGTACCACCTTGCGCCGGGTCCCGTCCAATGTTGTCATCTCGGCCAGGGCCGTGCGTAACAGCACCTTTTCCGCCTTATAGCGGGTGGTAAAGCGACCCACGTTGATCCCCCAGAACTGGCCACCAGTGGTGGACAGACGTGTCACCACTTCTTGTATAGGGGCCGGGTCTATTGGCTGTCCGGCAGAGGCCAGAACCAGGTTTTTTGGACGTTGGGTTGGGCGTTGGCCGGAAACGCCGGCTATGGCCGCAGGCTTGGTCGCCGCAGGATCAGGCTTGGCGGCCTCGGCCACAGCGGCAGTGATGCCTGCCTGCAATTTGGCCTGATCGCCAGCCGCCGCTTGCGCCACCAGAACCAGAGCCTGCGAAGGGCGTGCTTTTGGTCTCAGGCTTTTGGTGACAGCATTTGTCACAACAAACGCATTTGGTGGTGGGCCGGAATAAGCTGGCTGTGCCGGTTTACGGATTGGCGCGCTGGAAGGCGCGCGACGAAACCCGAGGTCAAGCAGTTCGGCCACCCGGGCATTGCGCGAAACACTGGATTTGCCACCAAACACCGTGGCGATCACCCGCTCGTTGCCGCGCTGCGCCGAGGCGACCAGGTTGAAGCCAGCGGCGCGGGTATAGCCGGTTTTGATGCCGTCGGCACCCTTGTAGGCTGCCAACAGTCGGCGATTGGTGTTGGGAACAGTTTTAATACCTGCATGGGTCGTTTTACGCGAGAACAGGTTGTAATATTGAGGGTAGTCGTACAGCAGGTGCCGACCCAGGGCGGTCATGTCCCTTGCGGTGGACATATGCCCGGTTTCGGTTAACCCATGGGCGTTTTTGAACGTGGTGCGCGACATGCCAAGCGCTTTGGCGGTCCGGGTCATACGCCGGGCAAACGCCGCCTCTGAACCGCTGATTGCCTCGCCGATGGCGGTGGCCGCATCATTGGCCGATTTGACCGCTGCGGCACGGATCAGATAGCGAAAAGCGATGCGTTGACCGCTTTTCAGGCCCAGCTTGGAAGGCGGTTCAGCCGCCGCATTACGGGAAATGCGCACCTGTTTGTCCAGTGAAATCTCGCCATTCTTGACGGCCTCAAATGCGATGTACAACGTCATCATCTTGGTCAGGGACGCAGGGTGCAGGCGCGTGTCGGCATTGCGGGAATGCAGGACTTCGCCGGTGCGTGCATCAATGACCAAAGCTGCATAGGGGGCTGCTGCCGCACTTAGCGGCACCAGAACACACAACCAGAACGCCGTTAGAATAAATAGCCCCAATCGGGCCGGGCCAATGCGCCGAACCTGCATATGATATTGCCTTTGTCTGCCTCAGTTGTCGCCGGTTATCCGGCTGACGTGTTATTTAAAGTAACGCTAGCACAGGAATTTATCAAAATAAACCCGTAGCTTGCGGGCTGTTGTGCATTTCCCACAGGTGAATTTATCAACATCTTGGGGGTAGGGCGTGCCGCCCTCCCAGACCTGTCATTGTGGCAAGAATGTGGCAAGGATTGATTGCCAGTGATCGTCTCGGTTACCCAATATCGGTTACGATGGAAGCCAGCCCGCCCAAGTCCGTAATTTCGTGGAATCGCGGCGAGGAATGGGGTGGCTCGGCGTGTTCGACCTCCCAGACTAACCCATGCGGCACAAAAACCCCCCAGCCGTCCGCGTCTATCATTGCCACCACGTCCGAGCGCATCGAATTGCCAACCATCAGGCCTTTGTCGGGTCCATTGCCGTGCCGCGCGAATATCGTCGCATAGATCGCCGGGGTTTTGTCTGACACAATCTCGACTGCATCAAACATGTCACCCAGGCCCGATTGCGCCAGTTTGCGTTCCTGATCCAGCAAATCGCCTTTGGTAATCAACAGCACCCGGTGGGTTTGTGCCGCAGCCTCGACCGCCTCACGTGCATGCGGAAGCAGGTCGATCGGACATGCCAGCATTTCACGTCCGGCCTCGATCAGTTCAGATATCACCTGTGCGGGGACTTTGGCATCAGTGACTTCTATCGCGGTTTCGATCATCGACAAAACAAACGCTTTGACGCCGTAGCCATAGTGCCCAAGGTTGCGCCGTTCAGCCGCCAACAGCCGTTCGTGCAGGTGATCCTTGTCGCCGTGGTCGGCCAGAAGGCTGGCAAACCGTGATTGCGTCAGGCGAAAGTACTGCTCATTATGCCACAGCGTGTCATCTGCGTCGAAACCGATGGTTGTTACATTGCGTGTCATTTGATCCCGGCTTGCCCCTTTTCGAATCCTGTGAACACGCTATATAATCGTCAATACCTTGACCAGAATTCCGAACGGACAACACCCGTGACTTTGAAGCACCCCTTTCTAATGGCGAACCAGCCCGGCGATGATGACGGCGATGCCTCGATCCTGATCGAGACACGCCCACGCACCAAACGCCCGCCGTTGTACAAGGTGTTGCTGTTGAACGACGACTATACGCCGATGGAGTTTGTGGTGCTTATTCTTGAGCGGTTCTTTGGGATGACCAGTACGCAAGCGTTTGAAATCATGCTGACGGTGCATAAAAAAGGTGTGGCCGTGGTTGGTGTGTTCAGTCACGAGATTGCCGAAACCAAGGTGGGGCAAGTGATGGATTTCGCCCGCCGCCACCAGCATCCGTTGCAATGCACGATGGAAAAGGAAGAGTAAGCCTTTTGTCACTCCGTTTGACGCTGGCCCTTAAAACGGGCGAATTGGTGCTGCCGACGGGTGGCATATCGGTGATATTGCCGGTGCCTGACACTGATCTGAGTGCTTTTGATGCGGCGCTGGTAGAAGTGATTCAGCCTTTCAAGCCGTATTTTGATGTCTTCGAACGGGCCGGGTTTGCTTGTGTCACTGAAAGTAACATGGCTTGTGCCGCTGCCATCATCTGTCTGCCCCGCGCCAAGGCGCAGGCACGGGCGGCGGTGTTTGAGGCCTGTCAGCGATGTACAGGGTTGGTGATTGTCGATGGTAGCAAGACGGATGGCATCGACAGTATCTATAAGGACGTGCGCCGACGGGTTGAGGTGCTGGGCCAGATGACCAAGGCGCATGGGCGGATATTCTGGTTTCAGGCGGACCTTGCGGCTTTTGCTGATTGGCAGGCCCCCAAGGATCAGAAAGCGGGTAAGTATCACACCGCACCGGGGGTGTTTTCTGCCGATGGGATTGATCCGGCATCGGCGATGTTGATGGCTGCTTTACCTGCGAAGTTGGGCCGCCATGTGGTCGATCTTGGGGCTGGGTGGGGGTATCTGGCGGCTGAAATGATGGCGCGCAACAGCGGGATTGAAACGCTTGATCTGGTTGAGGCCGATTTTGTGGCGCTGGAGTGCGCGCGCAGGAACGTACACGATCCGCGCGCCCGGTTCCATTGGGCGGACGCCTTGGATTGGGCAGCGTCGGGCAGGGTGGATACTGTGGTGATGAACCCGCCTTTTCATAAGGGCCGGGCGACGGACCCGACGCTTGGGCGCGGCTTTATTGCGACGGCGGCGCGGATTTTGGCACCGGGTGGGGTTTTGTGGATGGTGGCCAACCGACACTTACCCTATGAGGCCGCGATGAGCGAGAGTTTCGCGCAAGTTGAGGAAGTATCAGGTGACAACCGGTTTAAGATTCTGCGCGCCAGCCGCCCTAAAGCCCGTACCTCTGGCGGGTTTAAACCGTCCCGAACACGCCGCCGCTCTCGCGCATAACGCTGATCCACGCTAAGCTCGCCTTGCAGAGCGTTAGGAGATTCCCCCATGTCTTTTTCCATCGCCGGTAAAACCGCCATCGTCACCGGGGCCGCCAATGGCATTGGCCTGGCCATCGCCAGGCAGTTCGCGGCGAACGGCGCGAATGTGATGTTTGCGGATATGGACGAGAAGAGCCTTGCCGCCGAACTCAAGGATAAGTCGGAAGACGGTAACATGCGCTGTTTTGCTGGTGATCTGCGGGAAAAGCTGACGATTGCCAATTTGCTGTCGGCCACCATTGATGCGTTTGATCAGGTGGATATTCTGGTTAATGCAGCGCGGCAGGTGGTGGCGTCAGACCCGCTGGATGCAGATGACAACTCGGTCATGGATATGCTGAACCAGAATCTGATGTCGGCTTTGCGCCTGTCTCAGCAAGTGGCCAAGCGGATGATCAAACAATCCGAAGGGCAGGAAGACCGACAGGCCGGGTCAATCATCAACCTCAGTTCAATTGCCGCGCGCAGGGCGCATCCCGAGTTGCTGGCCTATTCGGTCAGTTCGGCGGCGCTTGATCAGATGACAAGGTCGCTGGCAGTGACGCTGGCGCCGCATCGGATCAGGGTGAACGCGGTGGCGATGGGGTCGGTGATGAGTGCCTCGTTGAAAGAGGTGCTGAAAGAGAACCAGGATTACCGGCAGGACATTGAGAAGCACACACCATTGGGGCGCATCGCCTCGCCCGGGGATCTGGCGGATACGGTCCAGTTTTTGGCGTCGGACGGGTCAGGGTTCATGACCGGGCAGGTGCTGACGCTTGATGGTGGTCGCACCCTGATTGATCCGGTTAGTGCGCCTGCACATTGAGGAAACCCCATGACATCTGAGTTTGAAACCGAAAAGGCCACTGCCGCCGCGTGGTTCCGTCACTTGCGCGACGAGATTGTTGCCGCGTTTGAAGGGTTGGAGGACAGCCATTCGGGGGCAGACCCGGCGGGGCGGTTCGAAGTGAGCGAGACCAAGCGCGCTTCGGATGATGGTACGGACGCCGGCGGCGGGTTGATGAGTGTGATGCGCGGGGGCCGGGTGTTCGAAAAGGTCGGCGTCAATGTGTCAGAGGTTTATGGCACGTTGGGCGAAAAGGCCCAGAACGCGATGGCGGCTCGCAAGGGCATCGAGGGGATGAAGGATGACCCAAGGTTCTGGGCATCCGGGATTTCACTGGTGGCGCATATGCAAAACCCGCATGCCCCGGCCGTGCATATGAACACGCGGATGTTCTGGACACCGCATGCCTGGTGGTTTGGCGGTGGGTCTGATCTGAACCCGTGTATCGAATACGATGAAGATACAGCGCATTTTCACGCCGTTCAAAAGGCGCATCTTGATCCGCACGGCGGGCAGCATTACCCGAAGCTGAAAGAATGGGCTGACCGGTATTTCTATATCCCGCACCGTAACCGGGCGCGGGGGGTTGGGGGAATATTCATGGATGATCACAATACCGGCGACTGGGATGCGGATTTTTCCCTGACACAGGATATTGGTCGGGCGTTCCTGCCGGCGTTTGTGCCCTTGGTGGAAAAGCGGCGCGGGACGCAATGGTCAGAGGCGGACAAGGATGCGCAATTGATACATCGCGGCCTTTATGCTGAATACAATCTGGTTTACGACCGGGGCACCAAATTTGGGCTGGAAACCGGACATGACGCGAATGCCGTATTGATGAGCCTGCCGCCGATGGCGAAGTGGGTTTGAATAGTCTGTAGGGTGGGTGAAAACCCACGGTTCCCTCGGTTGCAGTCGGCTCGATGCGTGGGTTTTCACCCACCCTACAGATCAATTGAGATGTTATTCTTCAATCGCTGTCTGCACGATCCCGTCCAGCAGGTTTTGCACTTGCTGCATCGCCCCCTCGGGGAACTGACGAAAACCGATGGTGGTCTGGCCCGGTTTGCCCGCCACTTCGGCGACAAAGATGTCGTAAGGGCAAAAGACGATATTCATCGGATCGGCTTCCATTACGGCACGTGATACTTTGGCAGAGCAGAAGCTGAAAACTTCGGCATGGGTGAACAGGACCACGTCCGAGCCAACATCAGCGCGGGTACGTTCCAGCATCTCGCCCACGTGGCTGACTGTATCGACTTGCAACCCGGCGTCAAGGATTGCGTTTTCAAGGCCAAAGATTACGTCATCATAGCTAAGGTCGGTGGTATAACTCACCATATCCTGCGCCTGTGCAGTCTGTGCAATTTGGGCCGAGGTTATCAGGGCGGCGGCCAGAAGGGTGGGTTTCATGTGCAGGTTCCGTCAAATATTGGTGTGAATTGGGTTGCGTTAGCCAATTATAGATCATTGCCGAGTTCCCTAAGCAATCCGTCATAACCTATCTGTGAACATGGATTTGGACTAAAGGTTACAATGCTGTCGCCGGATTGTGAGACAAAAACGTTTGGTGCTTGGTCCATGATCCTCTAAGTTTAGTTGGACATCATACAGGAGTGCCCGATGGCCCATCGCTGGAATAACGATCTGACTGCCGCTGACGTGACACCGTATAAGACCTTTCTTAATCGCCGCCAGATCATGGCCGGAATGGCGGGTGTCGGCCTTGGCACGATTGCCGGGCCTTTGATGGCTGCTGAAGAAGAGCTGAAGCCGAACACTTGGGAAGAGATCACCAGCTATAACAACTATTATGAGTTTGGCACAGGTAAGGAAGACCCGGCGGAGTATGCCCATAAGCTGACGATTGATCCGTGGAGCATCAAGATTGACGGGATGGTGGATAATCCCGGTGACTATTCGTTTGGCGACATCATGGCGAAGATGACCGTTGAAGAACGGATTTACCGGTTCCGTTGTGTCGAGGCGTGGTCGATGGTAATCCCGTGGAACGGATTTGAACTGGCTGATTTGCTTGAGTTGGCCGGGGTTCAGAGTGGCGCTAAATACGTCGGCTTTGAAACACTGGTACGTCCGTCCGAGATGCACGGCCAGAAATACCCGGTTCTGGACTGGCCTTATGTAGAAGGTCTGCGACTGGATGAGGCGATGCATCCATTGACCATCATGGCGACGGGGATTTACGGCAAGGATATACCCAAGCAAAACGGCGCGCCGATGCGTCTGGTTGTGCCATGGAAATACGGGTTCAAGTCGATCAAATCCATTGTGCGGATAACGCTGACAGATAAGGAACCACCCACCAGCTGGAACAAGGCCAATGCGCGGGAATATGGGTTTTATTCCAATGTGAATCCGACGGTCAGTCATCCACGGTGGTCGCAAGCCAGCGAGCGTAAGATTGGTGGTGGTTTGTTTGCCAAGCGGGTGCCGACATTGAACTTTAACGGTTACGAAGAAGACGTGGCCGGGCTTTATGATGGCATGGATTTGGCAGAGTTTTTCTAGGGAGGTCAGCATGGACAACAAGCGGCTTCTGAAATCCGGCCTTATCGGCACAGTCGTAATGGCATTGTGTTGTTTTACGCCGCTGTTGGTCTGGTTGCTGGCGGCGGTGGGAATGTCGGCGGTGGTAGGTATGCTCGATTATGTGCTGCTGCCCGCGTTGGGAATATTCCTGGCCATCACAATCTACGCATTGATCAAGAGACCCCAGGCAAGAGTAAACTGACATGAGCAATCTGAACTCAACTATCACCTGCCCTGAATGCGGATTTGTCAAAGATGAAATCATGCCAACTGATTCCTGTCAGTGGTTCTATGAATGTCAGGGTTGCGGGGTGGTACTGAAACCATTGTCCGGTGATTGTTGCGTCTATTGCAGCTATGGAACTTTGCCATGCCCACCAATTCAGGCAGGCGACGAATGCTGTAGCGGGGCCACCTGAGTTGGCTTTCGTTGATGCGGTGAATAACGGCGTACGCCGAGTGCCTGCCTGGCCGATCTATTTCCTTGGCGCAGGCCATATCATCTGGCTGGTCTGGCTGGCTGCAACCGGCGGTCTTGGTGTCGAGCCGATCAGCGCGTTGGAACAAGTGTTGGGCGAGACTGGTTTGAAGATGCTGATCGTCGGATTGATGATCACGCCCTTGCGCCAGTTTGCCGGGATCAATCTGATCCGGGTTCGCCGGGCCATTGGGCTGACGGCCTTCCTTTATATCACTGCGCATCTGACGGTCTGGCTGGTGCTTGATCTGCAATCATTTGGGCGTATCTGGGAGGATATCCTGAAACGCCCCTTTATTACCATCGGCATGGTTGGCTTTACCCTGATGATCCCACTGGCGGTGACTTCGAACAACTGGTTTGTGCGTCGGCTTGGCCCAATGTGGCGGCGGTTGCACAAGCTGGTCTATCTGATTGCCCTGCTTGGGTCGGTTCATTTTGTGATGCTGCGCAAGGGGCTTCAGATTGAACCGCTGATGTTTCTGGCCGTGGTGCTGATTCTTCTGGCCGCAAGGATAAGGTTGCGCAAGCGACCCGGTCGAGTTGCGCCGGGTCAAGGCCGGGCCTAAGTTCCCCAAAAGCTCAGGGAGAACGTCAATGGATATACTGGTTTCGCACGATTGGTTGAACGCCCATTTGGACGATCCCGACATGGTGGTGATCGATTGCACCAATTTCGCCGACTGGTCGGATGATCTGGGCATGTATCGCACCACCAGCGGGCACGACCATTGGGTGGATGAACATATTGAGGGCAGTCGCCACGCTGATTTCACGGCACCGGGGTTCACTGGCGATGCAGCACAATTCCGCAATACACTGCCCGACCCTCAGGATTTTGCCGATGCCATGGCGCGGCTTGGGGTGCATGTTGGCGTGCGGGTTGTGCTGTACGATGATGCGGCGTCGCTTTGGGCCTGCCGTATCTGGTGGATGCTGCGTTGGATCGGGTTTGATAATGCCGCCGTTCTGGACGGGGGCTGGCAGCACTGGGATGCCAATGACCGGCGGGTTTCGGTAACGCCCAAAGCCCTCGACCCCGCCCACCTGATTCCATCCCCTCGGCCGCATCTGTTTGTCACCCGTGATGATGTTGTTTCGGCAATTGATGCCGGAACATTGTTGATAGACGCGTTGAGTGAAGCTCAGTTTCAGGGACAACAGGCCGAGCTGGGCCTGAAAGGGCACATCCCCACGGCCATCAATGTCCCCGGTGCGGCACTGATCGACCTGATCAGCGAATGTTTTGAGCCGCTCAATACGTTAGCGGCGCGATTCCCTCAGGATCGCGCCAATCGGGCGATTGTCTATTGTGGTAGCGGGATCGCGGCGGCTTCGGTGGCGTTTTCGATGATCCGGTTGGGATATGAGGACGTGGCAATCTATATGCCCGGCCTTCAAGAGTGGATTACACACCCGGATGCCAAGGTGATTCACGGCTGAGTCGGGGAATCACCGGGCAAATACCCCGGATTCGCACCGACTCGGGCAGGAACAAGCGATTCATCAACGTGAGTCGCTGTTGAATCGGCGGTCGAGTAGCCGAGTCTTGGGGATATGCCTGTGGAAAACTCAATATCTGGTATTGGACAGTGCCGCACCGCAGCAATAATATTGCGCTATTGGCGGGTCGATTGAAATAATCACAACGTAACCTCCTAATTTTGCAGGGAAAATCATAAAAATGCAAAAAAGATGATGTTTGGTGAAAAAAGGGCTTGCGGGTTTTGGGCACTAAGCCTAGAACCCCTTTACCGGAGGCGCAGAGATGCACCAAGGGGCGCCAGACAGGCCGACGCGGAGACGCAGACGCAAAGAGGTGAAAGAAAAAAATGAGATATTGCAGGCGGGGCGCGCCAAGTAAGTTAGGGCGCATCCTGTTAGTTTTTGTCTCGACGCTGTTTGAAATTGATAGTATCTGAAGAGATATGTGGGCGGTTTGGTTCATTCGATGGATCAACCTCTTCATATCGCGCTAGTAGAACGAAGTCAGCAATGATGGAAATTCGATGATCTAGTGTCAGCTTCACTGTTTGGACGGTTTCTTGTTTTCTTATGAAAACCTGAAGCACAACAAACAGAAAAGACGCCTGTAGTATTCAGTAAGTGCTGCAGGTCGATGTGCAGAGGTTCGAACGTCAAGGATAAGCATGTAAATGCTTTTCAACTTGAGAGTTTGATCCTGGCTCAGAACGAACGCTGGCGGCAGGCCTAACACATGCAAGTCGAGCGCACCCTTGAAC
>DAOUQK010000081.1 GCA_030625695.1 Paracoccaceae bacterium
AGCAGTTCGCGGATGCAATTTTGCAATTCCTTCGTGAAACCATCCCTATGAAATGGCGTGATTTCCGCAGCAAGGTCACAGACAATTTCCGCATCATATCACATCAGAACTTTCGGGTTTTGGCGTAAGGGCGGTATAACAGGGAAATCCCCGCAAAACCGCACCGGCACAATCAGCCAACTGAGACCAGCCTGGATATTCCGCCAAATCGTCCGAAATCGGTGCGTCTCAGGTCAAAAAACAACCTCATAACCCACGGAAATATCGCAGGAATAAAGCCGACTTTATGTATGCAAAACAGAGACTTAGGTGGGTGGCGGGGAGACGGGGATTCGAACCCCGGGAACGCTCTCACGTTCAACGGTTTTCAAGACCGCCGCATTCGACCACTCTGCCACCTCCCCATTGGAGCAGGGGTTTAGGCGTGTCGCACAGAACTGGCAAGCAAAATCAGGCCCAAATTGCGCGCGCGTTGGGGTTTCTTGCCGAACAACACTCTGCGCGCTTTCAAAGACAACAGCCACGCGCTATGGTATAGGCAAAGCAGCAGAGAACACGACCGGCAAACCCGGCGAACGGGCCAAAATCACCGCAAACGGGCCCCTGACAGGTAAGGAACAGCACATGGACCGAACGGAGACTCTTAGCCGAACACCTTGGCGCGTAGTGGCGCTAATCCTTGCTTTGGGGTTGGTTTCAGCCTGTGACGAGGGCTCGATGCCCGGATTTTTGCAACCAAAAGAAAAACCGGTGGAAACCGGAAGTCAGCCCGGGCAAAGCACCAAACTGGTGGAACGTGACATCGAAGCGCCTGATGTGTTTCAGGTCACCGAAGCCGGTCTTTGGGACGGGCGTCCGTCGCTGGGTGGTGTCTGGGTAGCTCATCCCGAGGTGGAAGACCCACAGCGTGTCATCATCCGCAATTCGGTCAATGGCAAATTCGTGATCGGTGCATTGTTCCGGCGGGAACGTGACATTCCGGGTCCGCGCATTCAGGCATCGTCCGATGCCGCGGCGGCCCTTGGTATGTTGGCTGGCGCACCAAGCAAGTTGAATGTCACCGCTCTGATCCGTGAACCGGTGCCGGAAGAACCCGTAGGGCCGGTAATAGTTGAGGTTGACGAAGCCGAAACCGACACGGTTGTGGCCGATACCAGTGGAACCATCGACGAAACAGCACTGGACCCGATCGCCGGCGCGGCAGCAGCGATTGAGGCCGCTACACCGACAATAAAACCCGTGGGCCCTGTGGTAACGACAACAACATCAAAGCCCGCACAAAAACCAAGGGCCACGTCATCTTCGCTTGGCAAGCCGTATATCCAGATCGGGATTTTCAGCGTCAAGTCCAACGCCGAACAGACCGCCAACCAGATGCGCAGCGCTGGAATGGTGCCAACCGTGTTTGACCAGAAATCCAACGGCAAACGGTTCTGGCGCGTTGTGGTTGGCCCGGCTCAGAGCAGTTCTGAACGGTCAGCTCTGCTGAAAAAGGTCAAATCGGCCGGCTTCTCTGATGCCTATTTTGTTTCCAACTAACCAAGGACCACTTGCCGTGATCGCCCCCTTTCGCCTAATCGCTGCCTGCCTTGCCCTGACGGTGTTTTCAACCCTGTCGGTATCGGCGTTTGAGACCAAAGCCAGGGCAGCCTATGTGTTGGACCAAAGCACCGGCACCGTTTTGCTGTCAAAAAACGCGGATGACCCACTGCCGCCGGCCTCAATGTCTAAGTTGATGACACTTTATGTGGCGTTCGAGGCGATCCGCGACGGGCGTCTGAAGCTGGATGAGCGTCTGTCGGTATCGCGCCACGCGATGAGCTATAAGGGCTCGACCATGTTCCTGAACACACAGGACAAGGTGCGGGTCGAAGATCTGTTGCGGGGAATCATCGTGCTAAGCGGCAATGACGCCTGCGCCGTGATCGCCGAAGCCCTGAGCCCCAACGGCAGCGAGGCCGGCTTTGCCCGTTTCATGACCGAACGCGGCAAATTGCTGGGCATGACCAATTCGACCTTCGTCAATTCCAACGGCTGGCCTGCGATGGGCCATCGCATGTCGATGCATGATCTGGCGGTTCTGGCCAATCGGATCATCGTTGATTTCCCCGAATTTTATCCGTTGTTTGCCGAGACTGAGTTTGCCTTTGACGGTCGCGCGCCCAGCAACACGAGAAACCGCAACCCGTTGTTAAGCCTTGGTATCGGCGCGGACGGGTTGAAAACCGGCCACACGTCCGAGGCCGGTTATGGTCTGGTGGGGTCGGCCAAACAGGGCGACCGCCGGGTGATATTTGTGATTTCCGGTCTGGATAGCGCCGCGTTGCGCGCAGAGGAGGCCGAAGCCCTTGTTAACTGGTCGTTTCGTCAATTTGCGGAAAAAACCATCGCCAAAAAAGGAACGCCGCTTGCGCAGGCAGAAATCTGGATGGGGGATCGAAAATCGGTAGGGCTTGTGGTCGACGCCGACATCACATTGTTGTTGCCGGTGCTGTCGGGCGACAAGGTTCCAGCCGAAGTGATCTTTACCGGGCCGGTCAATGCGCCAGTACAAAAGGGCCAAAAGCTGGGCGAATTGGTGATCAAACCCGGCGGTCTGCCGGAAATCCGTCTACCATTGGTGGCACTGAATGATGTAGCGGCCGGGGGTTTTCTTGTGCGGGTGCGTACAGCAGCGGATATGTTGATCGCCCAGTTCATTGCCGGACCGTCGGGGGCATTGTGAACCATCGTTCCGGGTCCGGCCGGTTTATTACCTTTGAGGGTATAGACGGATCCGGCAAGTCAACTCAAAGCCGGATACTGGCAGACGCTTTGCGCCAGGATGGCTACGATGTTCTGGCAACCCGCGAACCCGGCGGATCTGCCGGAGCCGAGGAAATCCGCGCATTGGTGTTAGAAGGCGACCCCGACCGCTGGTCGGCAGAGACCGAGACATTGTTGTTTACAGCCGCGCGCCGCGACCATCTGGAACGCACGATTGAACCGGCGTTGAGGGCAGGAAAGATTGTCATCTGCGACCGGTTTGCCGACAGTACCCGGATGTATCAGGGGCTTTCGCGCGGTGATTTGCGTGGCATGGTCGATCAGTTGCACGCGCTGATGATCAAACGAGAACCAGACCTGACCATCCTGATCGACATGGACCCGGACCAAGGGTTGAAACGCGCATTGGAACGCCAGGGCCACGAAGAGCGGTTCGAAGACTTCGGTCCCGACCTGCAACGCCGCATGCGCGCCGGTTTCCTTGCTCTTGCGGATGAATTCCCGGCCCGGTTCCGGGTAATAGACGGCGGAAGGTCGATTGACATTGTTGCCGCCGATGTACTGGACGTTGTCCGGCATGATCTGACGACGCACGCATGAGCGACGCCCCCCCACCTCCAGATCAAGCCCCCGGCGCGCCCCACCCGCGCGAAACCACGCACCTGTTTGGCCAGGCAACCGCCGAAGCGGAATTCCTTACCGCCTTTAACGCCGGGCGGTTGCATCACGGATGGCTTTTGCACGGTCCCCAAGGCGTCGGCAAAGCCACCCTTGCCTGGCGCATCGCCCGCTTCCTGCTGGCCACGCCCGAAGGCGAAGACGGCGGGATGTTCGGGGCACCTCCTCCGCCTGAATCGCTGGACATCGACGCGGGTCACCCGGTTTCAAGGCGTCTTTTGGCCGGTGCCGATCCGGGGCTGGCCAGCATCATCCGCACCGTCAACGAAAAAACCGGGCGTATGCGCAACGAAATCGTCGTCGACGACATCCGCCGCCTTAACCGCTTTTTCGGCTTGTCTGCGACAGACGGCGGGCGACGTGTGGTGATCGTTGATACAGCAGACGACATGAACCCAAACGCCGCCAACGCCCTTCTGAAAATGCTGGAAGAGCCACCCGCCCGCACCACCATCCTACTGGTGTCGCACCAACCTTCGCGCTTGCTACCCACCATTCGCTCGCGCTGTCGCGGCTTGCGGCTGGCCCCCTTGGAACCCGAGGAAATGGCCCGCGCCCTGGACGAAACCGGCGTAGGCACTCCCCAGCAACCGGATCATCTGGCGGCACTCGCCTCAGGCTCGGTTGGTAATGCACTTAGGTTGATTAACCTTGGCGGGCTTGAGATTTACGCCGAATTGATGGCAATCCTCGCCTCTCTCCCCCGGCTGGATCGGTCCCGCGCACTCGCGCTTGCAGAGGCAGCAGCCCAGCGCAACGCAAGCGAACGGTTCGAGTTGTTACTGAACCTGATCGACTTCGCCATGGCCCGGCTGGCGCAAACTGGTGCCCACGGCACGCCCCCCATGCCCGAGGCAGCCAGTGGCGAGGCACAAACCCTGACGCGGCTTGCGCCCAGCCCCGAAAGTGCGCGCCGGTGGGCCACGGTGGCGGCTGAGATCATTCAACGTTCGAGACAAGGCAAGGCCGTCAACCTTGACCCCGCCTCGCTTGTCCTAGATACGGTTTTCAGGATGCAGGACGTTGCCGCAGGCCGTTAGAGGGCCGCACGCTTGATGCCACCCAACACCACAGGCCCCGATGACCAATACTTCAGACACAATTCCCCAGATAACCGACAGCCACTGCCACCTTGATTTTCCCGATTTCGAAGGTCAGTTGCCCGACGTCATTGCCCGTGCCGCCGCCGCAGGCGTCACCCGCATGGTCAGCATCTGCACCAAGCTGGCCAATGAACCTACCGTTCGCGCCATTGCCGAGGCCCACGCGCCGATATTCTATGCCGCCGCCACCCACCCGATGAGTGTGGCCTCGGAACCGATGGTGACCCTTGACCAACTGATCGCCCTCGCCAAACATCCGAAATTTGTCGGCATTGGTGAAACCGGGCTAGACTACCATTATACCTCAGAAAGCGCGGATATTCAGCAGCAATCCTTGCGCATCCACATCGCGGCTGCGCGCCAGACCAACCTGCCTCTGATCATCCATTCCCGCGCCGCCGACGATGACATGGCCCGCATCCTTACCGAAGAATTCAACAACGGCGCGTTCAGCTGCGTCATGCACTGCTTTTCATCCAGCGCCGAACTGGCCCGCGCCACGCTTGACCTGGGGTTTTATCTGTCGATGTCCGGCATCGCCACCTTCCCCAAAAGTCAGGATTTGCGTGATATCTTTGCCGCCGCCCCGGTGGACCGTATCCTGGTGGAAACCGACGCGCCTTATCTGGCCCCGCGCCCGCACCGCGGTAAACCCAATGAGCCAGCCTATACGGCGCACACAGCCCGCGTTGGGGCTGACATTTTCGGCCTGGAATACAGCGATTTCGCCGCCCAGACTCAAGCCAACTTTAACCGTCTGTTCACCAAGATGGCTTTGTACAAAGGACCGGAGTGATGGCAGGCATGCGCTTCACCATCCTTGGCTGTGGCTCGTCCGGCGGTGTGCCGCGTCTTGGCGGGCATTGGGGCGATTGCGACCCACAGAACCCTAAAAACAACCGCCGACGCTGCTCGCTTTTGGTGGAACGTGACGGCGAAGATGGCACAACATCGGTCCTGATCGACACGTCGCCCGACCTGCGCAACCAATTGCTTGGGACCAACACCGGGCGACTTGATGGTGTGGTCTACACGCATTCCCACGCTGACCATGTGCACGGAATCGACGACCTCAGAATGATCGTCTTCAATATGCGCGCGCGCGTGCCCGTCTGGGCCGATGGCGACACCCAAAACGCCCTTCTGTCCCACTTCGGCTATGCCTTCGTGCAACCCGAAGGCTCGCCCTATCCGCCGATCCTCGATCTCAAAACCATCTCGGGCCCGTTTGAAATTGATGGCCCCGGCGGCCCGATCCCGTTTCAACCCTTCACAGTCGGCCATGGCAGTATCGACTCGCTGGGTTTTCGCATCGGCAATCTGGCCTACTTGCCCGATGTCGCCGACCTGTACCCATCCGCGCGCGACGCCCTGCAAAACCTCGACGTCTGGATCGTCGACACCCTGCGCCGCACGCCGCACCCAACCCACGCCCACCTTGACCAAACTCTGGAATGGATCGGCGAACTTGCCCCAAAGCGCGCGGTGCTGACCAACATGCACATCGACCTGGATTATGCCACATTAGAGGCAGAAACCCCGGCCCATATCACCCCGGCTTTCGACGGCATGTGTATAGAACTGCCAATCGACTAACCGCCTCCTCTTCATCTTGCAAAATAAACTCCCGCCGGAGGCTCCTGCATTTTACACCATAATCAAACCTAAATGTTCCAAACCCTGATCGACGTCATCCTCCCGGTTTTTATAGTAATTGGCAGCGGCTACGGTGCCACTCGCGCCGGGTATTTCAACGCAACCCACATCGATGGGCTGCTGCGCTTTACCCAACAGTTCGCCATCCCCTGCCTGCTGTTCTTCGCCATCGCCAACCTTGACCTTTCAGTTGGCTTCGACCCCCGCCTGATGCTGAGCTTTTATGGAGGTGCCACCGCCTGTTTTATCATTGGCACGTTCGGCGCCCATTTCCTGTTCGGGCGCGACTGGCAAGACAGCATCGTCATCGGCTTTTGCTGTCTGTTTTCCAACTCGGTCCTGTTGGGCCTGCCGATAACCGAACGCGCTTACGGTGCCGACAACCTGACCGGCAACTACGCAATTATCGCCTTTCACGCGCCGTTTTGTTATGGTCTGGGCATCACAGTGATGGAAATCGTCCGTAACACAGGCAAACCCGTCCACGTCCTTGCCACTTCCGTCCTAAGTGCCATGTTCAAGAACAGCCTGATCCTGGGCATCGTTCTGGGTTTTCTGGTCAATATCTTAGGACTAACCCTGCCGCAGGTGGCAAGCGACGCCCTTGGCCTGATTTCGCAAGCGGCCTTGCCGGGTGCCCTGTTCGCCTTGGGCGGCATCCTGGTGCAGCACCGCCCCGAAGGTGATCTGCGCATCATCGCCTTCATCTGCGTGTTGTCCCTTGTCGTGCATCCAAGCCTGTCAATGCTGTTTGGCACTTCTCTGGCCTTGCCCCAGGATCTGTTCCGATCCTCGGTCCTGACCGCCGCAATGGCGCCGGGGTTCAACGCCTATATCTTTGCCAATATGTACGGGCGCAGCAAACGTGTTGTCGCTTCATCGGTTCTGATTGCCACCGGAGGATCACTTGTCACCGTCTGGCTTTGGTTGACCGTTCTAGCCTAAGCGATTGTACCCACAGGCAATCGCGAACATGCGTTCACGGATCATGGTGGTGTGGTCGTGGATGGTGCGCCCCGGGTCGCGAGAGGTGGTCGCGGATTTTCGAACCAGTGGTTAAGGTGGATCGCCTGATGAGAAAGGTGATCCAAAATGACGAAGAGAAAAAACCATGCACCGGAGTTCAAAGCCAAGGTTGCGCTTGAGGCGATCCGTGAAAATTTGACGCTTGCGGAGTTGTCGAAGAAGTACGGCGTCCACGCAACCCAGTCAGTACGTGGAAGCGGGCGGCAATCCAGAACATGACGTCGGCGTTCACACGACGGGGGAGCGATCCTGATATACCCAGCACCGCCGATATCGATAAGCTGCATTCCAAGATTGGGCAGCTTGTTGTGGAACGGGGTTTTTTGGCCGATGCCTCGGTTCAACTGCTCGGAACGCGAGGCAAAAAATGGTGAGCAAAGATCATAAGTTGAGCGTTCGGCGACAATGTGCGTTGCTGACACTCACGCGGTCCAACTTGTATTACCAGCCGATGGGCGAAAGCGCTGAGAACCTGCGGTTCATGGAGCTTATCGATAAACAGTTTTTGGAAACGCCGTGGTACGGGTCCCGACAAATGGCGCGGCATATGAAGCGACAGAGCCACAAGTGTGGTCGGCATCGGATACGCCGGTTGATGCGTCTTATGAGGTTGGTGCCGATCTACCAAGAATCCAACACCAGCAAGAAACATCCGCAGCATAAGATATGGCCATATCTGCTGAGGAACATGGTGATCGACCGACCAAACCAAGTCTGGTGTGCGGATATCACTTATATCCCGATGCGCCGGGGGTTCCTGTATCTCGTAGCGATTATGGATTGGTACAGCCGCAAAGTGCTGGCCTGGCGGCTGTCGAACACGTTGGAGGCTGACTTCTGTGCCGAGGCATTGAAAGAGGCGATAGCCAAGTACGGTAAGCCAGAGATATTCAACACCGACCAGGGCAGCCAGTTCACCAGCGGCGACTGGATTGAGGCCCTGAGTGACGCGAAGATCAAGATCAGCATGGACGGCAAAGGTCGCTGGATCGACAACCGAATGATTGAGCGTCTATGGCGTTCGCTGAAATATGAATGCGTCTATCTGCACGCATTTGAAAGAGGCTCAGAGGCGAAGGCTGGCATCCGCAAGTGGATCGCCTACTACAACACCGAACGGCCGCACTCGACCCACGGCATCTTGACCCCTGACGAGGTCCATGCCAACAAAACTGAACCGACGAGAATGGCAGCCTGATATGAAGCCCTGATCCACCTTAGCAAGGCTGCAAACTGGTCGAAAAAATAGGACCACCTTAGTGTGCTGGTGGATATTACGCCGTTCGCTGAACCCGGAAACAGGAAACAGGAAAACAGACCAATGACCGAAAGGAAAAAATCGCCACAAGACCTGCGCAGCGCCCGGTGGGTCGCCAAGGATGATCTGCGCAGTTTCGGGCATCGTTCGCGCCTGATGCAGATGGGATATGGCCCCGCAGATTGGCAGGGGCGGCCCTTTATCGGTATCCTGAACACATGGTCCGGCCTGAACCCCTGCCACGCACATTTCCGCGATCGGGTCGAGGATGTGAAGCGTGGTGTTTTGCAGGCTGGTGGATTTCCGCTGGAACTGCCCGCGCTTTCGGTTGACGAGACATTCACCAAGCCGACCTCGATGCTCTATCGTAACCTGCTGGCGATGGAGACCGAGGAGAATATCCGCTCACACCCGCTGGACGGTGTGGTGCTGATGGGCGGCTGTGACAAATCCACACCCGCGCTGTTGATGGGCGGGCTATCGGCGGGGGTACCGATGATCTTCCTTCCTGCCGGGCCGATGCTGCGCGGGAATTATGCGGGCAAGACACTGGGGTCGGGGTCAGATGCCTGGAAATTCTGGGATGAACGCCGTGCGGGCAATATATCCGACCAGGAATGGCAGGGAATCGAGGGCGGAATCGCGCGCTCTTACGGAACATGTATGACAATGGGCACCGCCTCGACCATGACCTCGATCGCCGAGGCGTTGGGCTTTACCCTGCCGGGGGCTTCGTCGATCCCGGCGGCCGATGCCGGGCATAAACGCATGGCGCGAGGTTGCGGGCACCGGATCGTTGACATGGTCTGGGACGATCTGACGCCTGACAGGATCGCAACCGATGCCGCGATCCGGAATGCTGCCCTTGTTGCAATGGCGACGGGATGTTCGACAAATGCGGTCATTCACCTTCTGGCAATCGCGGGCAGAGCGGGGGTGGCCCTGACGCTGGATGATCTTGACCAACTGGGCCGCACAGTGCCGGTAATTGCCAATGTCCGGCCATCGGGTGACACTTATCTGATGGAGGATTACTATTACGCGGGCGGTCTGCGCGCCCTGATGGCTGAGATGGGCGAGCGGCTTGACCTGACCGCGATGACCGTATCAGGCGACCCGCTTGGACAGACACTGCAAGGGGCGAAGGTATTTAACAATGATGTCATTCGCCCGATGCACAACCCAGTCTATCACGAAGGTTCACTGGCTGTTCTGCGTGGCAACCTGTGCCCGGACGGGGCGGTGATCAAACCAGCAGCGTGCGATCCGAAATATTATAACCATACCGGTCCGGCGCTGGTTTTCGATAGTTACGCCGAGATGAAAATCGCCATTGATGACGAGGACCTGGAGGTAACGCCAGAACATGTTCTGGTGCTGCGCAACGCGGGGCCACAAGGAGGTCCGGGTATGCCGGAATGGGGTATGCTACCGATCCCCAAGGCGCTGATCAAGCAAGGGCACCGCGACATGTTAAGGTTGTCGGATGCCCGCATGTCGGGCACGTCTTACGGGGCGTGTGTGCTGCATATGGCCCCGGAATCTCACGTCGGTGGGCCGCTGGCGTTACTCAGAACCGGCGACATGATACGACTTGATCTGGCCGCCCGGAGGCTCGACATGCTGGTTGATGACGCAGAACTTGCGCGGCGCAAAGCGGTCTGGACACCTCCCAAACCACCCTATGCCCGGGGCTATGGCTGGATGTTCGCCCGCCATGTCGGTCAGGCCGACACAGGCTGTGATTTCGACTATCTTGAACGCGACTTCGGGCACGCGGCGAGCGAGCCTGATATCTACTGATCAGCTACATAATTGCGCCAGTTATGCTGTTCGACAAAGCCCAGCATCTCGCGGATTTTCCGGTTTGAAAACAGCGCTTCATGCTCGTCCAGCGGACGGGTCAGCGGCACACCGGGAAAGAAACGTTCAGCCAGTTCGACCGAGGGGATATTGGCGGAATTTGTGTCGTTCCCGGCGTTGAACACCTGATAACCCAGCCCGTCTTTCTTCAGGCACAGATCGACGATCTGCCCCAAATCGCGGGCGTCGATATAGCAGAACACGTTGCGCCGCCGCACCTCGGGATCGGCGAAAAATCCGGGGAACCGGGCGTAATCATGCGGTTCCAGAACGTTGCCGATCCGCAGCGCGTAGATATCTGCGCCTGACCGGCGCTGGAATGAGCGTGCTGTTTTTTCATTCACTACCTTGGACAACCCATAACTGTCCATCGGATCAACATCGTAATCCTCTTCCAGCGGCAGCGTCAGCGGGTTCACCCGGCCATCGGAAAAGCAGATTCCATAGGTGGTTTCAGATGATGCGATAACGATCTTGCGAATGCCCAGTTTCACCGCTGCCTCAATCACATTGTAGGTGCCCATCGTGTTGACGCGGAACGTTTCGTTATCCGGCTTAATCATGATCTGAGGGATTGCAGCGAAATGGACAACGGCATCAAATTTTGGCGGGCCATCGCCGGTTTCCATGTCGTCCCATCCGCAATAGCTGGTCATCACATTGAACATCTGGCCGCTGTCGGTGATGTCGGCAAACAGGGTTTCGACACCTTCAATATCAAGCGGTTTCAGGTCCACGTTCAGCACGCGATGACCCTGATCCAGCAGGTATTGCACGGCATATTTCCCGGCCTTGCCAGAACCACCAGTAAACAGAATGCGTTTTCCCATTAGGTACTCTCCCGGTTGTCAGGGCGTTTGCACGCCGTTTGTTGCGATGTAACTGTCAGGTCCGGGATTTGTGAGTTTTTCGGAATCCCCCATGCCAACGAGATCAGGAACAATCGTCTGCTCAAGACCTGTAACATGACAGTGACGCCCCGCACAACATCACCCCGCGTTGAGCATACCCTAACCAAAAACAAACGCACTCACGCCCAGCCCTATGGCAACTTAGTGGCTGAGGTCTTGGAACAAGTTCCTCACGCATCGAAGTACATATTCCCCGGCCATTCCGAAAAAGGCACCGTATTCAATGACTGGGG
>DAOUQK010000265.1 GCA_030625695.1 Paracoccaceae bacterium
AAGGGCGCACAGGTGACAGGGGGCGCGTGCCTGATATATCGGATAAGGTGTTCCCCGTCTACTTTCGTCGAAGCATTCAGGGCCTCAAGGAAAAGATGCTTCAGAGCGAAGACAACCCGTTTACGATGGTTTTCGTGGTCGATATCCATGCCACGCTGATTGACGGCCAAATCAAAGGCTACACTGTCACCGAAATTCACGACAGCTTTGAACGCAGCGAGTAGCCTTGGTGCGTTTGATACATAAGGCCGGATATTTGTGGACCAAAGATACGGGAGTTCTTGCCCAGATTTGTCAGGGACTCTATCAAGGTGCAAAATGGGCAGGTGAATATGCGAATTCTGGTAACAAATGACGATGGGATCAACGCGCCGGGTTTGGAGGTGCTGGTTGGTATCGCCCATGAACTGGCGGGGCCTGACGGCGAAGTTTGGGTCGTGGCACCTGCGTTTGAACAATCGGGCGTGGCCCATTGCATCAGTTTCACCCATCCGATGATGATTGCCAAATTGAGCGAAAGGCGGTTTGCCGCCGAGGGCAGCCCGGCGGATTGCGTGTTGGCTGGCCTGCATGATGTGCTGAAAGATACGCCGCCTGATCTGGTATTGTCGGGCATTAACCGGGGTAATAATTCGGGCCAGAACGCGCTTTATTCCGGGACGTTGGGCGGGGCGATGGAAGCCGCGTTGCAAGGGTTGCCAGCCATTGCCCTGTCGCAGTTTTACGGGCCTGCGAATGTGTCGATGGATGATCCGTTTGAGGCAGCGCGGGTGCATGGTCTTGCGGTGGTTCGTTCGGTGCTTGAGGCCAATCCCTGTGGCGGGCAGGATTACCGGTTGTTTTATAACGTCAACTTTCCCCCGGTGCCGGCCGATGACGTCAAAGGCGTTCGGGTTGCTACTCAAGGGTATCGACGCGGCACGCATTTTGGGGTGGAGCCACACAGCTCGCCTGCGGGCAGGCGATTTTTGTGGATCAAGGGTGGCAATCAACAGGTGCCAAGCGCGCCGGGCAGCGATGTTGCGGTTAATTTACAAGGGTTTATCTCGGTGACACCGATGCGGGCAGATTTGACTGCCTATGATGCAATTGACGCGCTGAAGGTCATAGAATGAGCGGTGCCGAGCCGGAAACCAAGATGCAGTTTCTGTATGCCCTGCGTTCCAAGGGGGTTACGGACAAGGCCGTTCTGAATGCCATGGAAGAGATTGACCGGGGCCCGTTTGTGCGCGGTATTTTCACTGATCGCGCCTATGAGGACATGCCGTTGCCGATCGCCTGCGGTCAGACCATCAGCCAGCCTTCGGTGGTTGGCATCATGACCCAGGCCCTTCAGGTCAACCCGCGCGACAAGGTGTTGGAGGTTGGCACCGGGTCAGGGTATCAGGCGGCGATCCTTAGCCGATTGGCGCGCCGGGTTTATACAGTAGAACGCCATCGAAGGCTGGTGCGCGAGGCGACGGCGGTTTTTGACCAAATGGGTCTGGTTAATATCACCACGATGACGGCAGACGGATCTTATGGATTGCCCGATCAGGCGCCGTTTGACCGGATCCTGGTGACGGCGGCGGCCGAAGACCCGCCAGGCCCGCTCTTGGCGCAATTGAAGATTGGCGGTATCATGGTGGTGCCGGTGGGTCAGTCGGATGCGGTTCAGTCTTTGATAAAGGTGCGGCGCACCGACCAAGGGTATGACTATGAGGAAATCCGGCCGGTTCGTTTTGTGCCACTTTTAGAAGGGTTGGGCAAAGACGGCTGAAGGTTATTATTTGTGGCACCAACCCGCCGGGCAACAAGGTGGGGGTGCGTTTTGAGGATAGTGAAATGAGCATTTTTTCCACGACGAAACTGACCGTTACCATCGCCGCCTTCGCCGTTTTGGCCGGATGCGACGAGCCGCTGGATTTTGACCTGCGTGGTAACGTCGGCGGATTTAGCACCGCAGGTGCGGCACGCACCATTACCACTGACCGCCCCAAGCCGGACGCGCGGGGCATCATATCTTACCCCAATTATCAGGTCGCGGTGGCCAAACGCGGTGACACCATCGAAGATGTTGCAGCCCGGATCGGCCTGCCGGTGACTGAACTGGCCAAATACAACGGCATCAGCCCCGGAGACACCTTGCGCGATGGTGAGGTTCTGGCCTTACCGCGCCGGGTCGCCGAACCGGCAGGTCCGGTCGACATTACCTCGTTGGCGGTGGACGCAATCAACAACTCGCCCGATACCACACCGACAACAGGACCGGTAATCGCCACCACGTTGAGCCCGATACCGACCCTGAAACCACCGGTCAACCCAGAGCCTGTCCGTCATAAGGTGAAACGCGGCGAAACCGCCTTTACCATATCGCGCCTGTACGAGGTGCCGGTAAAGGCCTTGGGCGAATGGAATGGCCTTGGCTCAGACTTTGGCATCCGCGAAGGTCAGTACCTGTTGATCCCGGTCACCGGCGTCGCCGCCCCGCGTCCAACCATTGACCCCAGCACACCGGGCCAAGGTTCGCCGACGCCGACCCCGCCCAGCGCTACCAAACCGCTGCCGGACGAAAAGATTGACCCGACTCCACCGGTCGCGCCAACTGTGTCGGTCGGCAGTCCATCCAGACCCAGCGCCGCGCGCATGGCGTTCCCGTTGAGCGGCAAAATCGTGCGTGGCTACAAAAAAGGTCGCAACGAAGGCATTGATATTGCTGGACAACCTGGCGCTGCGGTTGGGGCGGCTGATGACGGCACAGTTGCGGCAATCACCGAAGACGCAGACGGCGTGCCGATCATTGTGGTGCAACATGGTGATGACCTGCTGACGATCTATGCCAATGTTGACAATATCACCGTGAAAAAGGGCTCAAAGGTCAAACGCGGTCAGAAGCTGGCCGAGGTCCGCGATGGTGGTAAGTCTTATGTACATTTTGAGGTGCGCAACGGGTTCGACAGCGTTGATCCGATCCCCTATCTGGAGTGACACACCCTACCGCAAATCAACAGGTCAGCGAGTGACCCTGACCCCATTGCGCCCGGCCAGATCAACAAAGAACTGCCATGCCACCCGGCCAGACCGGGCACCCCGTGTGGCCTGCCATTCGATCGCCTCGGCCCGCAATGTACCGGCGTCAACCTCTACGCCATAAACCGCGCAATAGCCTGATATCATTGATAGATAAGCATCCTGATCACAGGGGTGGAACCCCAGCCACAGACCAAACCGATCACTGAGCGAGACCTTTTCTTCGACCGCCTCAGACGGGCTGATCGCGGTCGAGCGTTCATTTTCGATCATATCACGCGGCATCAGATGCCGTCGGTTCGATGTGGCATACAGGACCACATTATCGGGCCGCCCTTCGATCCCGCCATCCAGCACCGCCTTAAGGCTTTTGTAATGCTCATCGTCGTGGGAAAACGACAGATCGTCGCAAAATAACACAAACCGGTGCGCGCATCCCCGGAGATGGTTCAGCAACCGGCCCACACTCGGCAGGTCCTCGCGTTGCAATTCAATCAGCTTCAGGTCCGGGTGTTCACCTTGGACCGCGCCATGCACCGCTTTGATAAGGCTGGACTTTCCCATCCCGCGCGATCCCCAAAGCAACGCGTTATTGGATGCAAACCCGGACGCAAACCGCCGGGTGTTATCCAGCAAGGTATCGCGCGCCCGGTCAATCCCGATCAACAGGTCAAGATCAACCCGCGCAACCCGGCCCACCGGCACCAAACGGTCCGGTTCCACATGCCAGACAAACGCCGTTGCCGCGTTAAAATCCGGCGACGGCAATGGCGCCGGAGCCATCCGTTCCAGTGCTGTGGCGATGCGCGTCAGGGCGTCGTTGTCCATGTGTGATCCTTCCAAATATGACGAGTGGTTCAAACCACTTTCCGACGGGCGCGACAAGTGTATTGGCGCGCGCAGGACCGGGGTTTTGTCGGTTTTGCACATGGATTTGGGGATGGTTTGTCCGTTTTGTACAGATGCAGATCATGGGCGCCCGGACATTTCGAACCAGAAGTTCGGCCCCGGGCTCGCCTAAAACGCGGCTTCTCTTACGCCCGTGAAGGGGTCTCACAAGGTCGATTTTTGCCCGTCACAGGGATTCTTAGCGCTTTACAAACTGAACTCCGGATGTCGGGTTAGAGCCCTTTTGCCAAATGTCATCCCCCAGCGTTTCGCAGGAGCTATGATTGAATTTGGGTGACGGCGTCCATTCAGGCGACGCAGGTTACCGCCGCAGCCATTGGCTTGGGAAAATGGTTCAGCACATTCTTCACTTTGTGGACCCAGCAACGCTGATGCCTGGTGCTGGGGAATATCTCATCCAGAGCCTTCCAGAAGCCCATGGCACCGTCCACTGACCGGCAGGGATTGCAAGGCAATCAACGAGAGGTGCCGACGGCAATCTCTGGGGCGGCGGACAGGCCGCGGTTCTTGATAGGCCTATCAAACACAAATCACTATGAAGCCGTACAAGTAATGCATCTGTGATACCGCTGTGAAGCGTGCTTTATGTCGGTCACGCCAGACCAATCGAATTCAACGCCTTTATTGGCATCATCACCACGACGTGGGTAAATCAAATTGCTCCGTTGGACTGACAGGATAATTTTATGAGACTTGATAACAAAGTAGCGATTGTCACCGGGGCCGCCCAAGGGCTTGGCCGGGCATGTGCCGAACGGTTTTTGCAGGATGGCGCGAAGGTCGTCATTTCGGATGTGAACGCAGAGGGGTTGAAAACAACAGCTGATGAACTGGATGCTGGTGATCGTCTGATTGCAGTACCAACTGATGTCACCAAGCGGTCCGAGGTTGAGGCGCTGATTGTTGCCGCCGTCAAGGCGTTCGGGCGCGTTGACATCATGCTGAACAATGCCGGAATCGCGCGACCGCAGGATTTTCTTGATGTAACAGACGAGGATTTTGACGCGGTTCTTGGGGTCAATCTGCGGGGGGCGTTTTATGGCACGCAGATAGCTGGTCGGCAGATGGTTGCCCAAGGTGATGGTGGCGTGATCATCAACATGTCGTCGATCAACGCGCTTTTGGCCAACCCGGCCTTGTCGACCTACGCCATGTCCAAAGGGGCGATAAACCAGCTTACAAATACCGCCGCCATGGCGCTTGCCCCCAACGGTATCCGCGTCGTCGGAATTGGCCCTGGCACAATCCTGACCGAGATGGTTGAAAAGGCAGTTATGACCTCTGACGCAGCACGCCACGGCGTTTTGTGCCGCACACCGATGGAGCGTTGTGGAAACCCCAGCGAAGTGGCGTCGGT
>DAOUQK010000148.1 GCA_030625695.1 Paracoccaceae bacterium
TTCGAGCCTCTCATCACCCACCACTCTATCTGCACAATGTATCAGGCACTTACGCAGCTTGCACAAATGTCCGTGCACCCTGTGATTACCTGTCCGCTGCGCCTCCGCTGCACTTAGACGCTGAAGATGTCTCCAAACCACGGAGATACAGACGATGGCTACAGTGAACAAACGACCGAGCGGCAAATGGCAGGCGGCGGTGCGCAGGGATGGCAGGTCGCAGTCGAAATCATTCAGCAAGCGTGCAGATGCCGTAAAATGGGCAAGAGAGGCCGAGATACGAGCCGAGCACAGCGGGTTGCAGGACAGTGCCATGGGCGCAGCCAGCATCATGACGCTGGGGCAGGTGCTTGAACGCTACTGTGACGAGGTCACCAGCATAAAGCGATGTGCTGACAATGAAACCTACGCAATCAACGGGGTCCAGCGACCGTTGCGGGCGGGATAGATGCTTGCCATAATGGTGTCGTCCTTCTGTTTGCTCAGTTGGACGCCCCGCTTGCACCTCGCTTGCAATGCTAACCCGCTGGCACCTATTTAAGCCACAATGAGACCACATCGAAACGAGATATAATGCACGGTAAGACTTTGACAGACAACAGAAAAGCCAATATTATCAAGGCGGCGCGTCTGTCCATTGCCCCGATGATGGACTGGACCGATCGCCATTGCCGCACCCTGCACCGGCTGATGAGCCGCGAGGCGCTTTTGTATACCGAAATGGTGACGGCACCTGCACTGGTGCGCGGGCAGGCCGTGCATTTGCTGGATCATAGCGTTCAAGAGCATCCCGTGGCGCTGCAATTGGGCGGGTCGGACCCTGAGGAACTGGCATTGGCCGCGCGGATGGGGGTGGATGCCGGGTATGGCGAGATTAACCTTAATTGTGGCTGCCCCTCGGATCGGGTGCAGTCCGGCACATTTGGTGCAGTATTGATGAAAACACCCGCATTGGTGGCGGATTGCGTGGCGGCGATGCGCGGGGCTGTCGATGTCGAAGTGACGGTGAAATGCCGGATTGGCGTCGACGATCAGGTGCCTGAAGACGTGTTGCCGGTGTTTCTGGAGCATATCAGAGCTGCCGGGTGCGCCCGTGTTATTATCCATGCCCGCAAGGCCTGGCTTAAGGGGTTAAGTCCGAAAGAGAACCGCGAGGTGCCGCCTTTGGATCATGATCTGGTGGTTGAGATGGTCCGGGTATTTCCTGACCTGCACATATCGCTGAATGGCGGGGTTGTGTCGCTGGATCAGGCCGTGGCGTTGTTGGACCGGGGGGTTGACGGGGTAATGATTGGGCGCGCCGCCTATCATGCGCCGTATGACATTCTTGGGGCCGCTGACAAAGTCGTGTTTGGTGCAGGCGAGGTGCGACGCGCCGAAGACGTTGTTCGCGCCATGCTGCCCTATATCGAGGCACACTTGGCTAGCGGTGGGCGGGTGCATCAGATCACCCGGCATATGTTGGGAATGTTTGCCGGACGGCCCGGGGCACGGGCCTGGCGGCGGGTGCTGTCGGAGGGCGCGCATCGGGACGGGGCCGGGGTGAGTCTGGTGCTAGAGGCTCTGAGAAGAGTGGAGGATGCATCGTGCCCGGTGTGATGCAGAATATGTGGCGCAAGGCTTTGGGCTGGTAGTCGGCGTGCCAGACGGGTTCAACAAACGTGGCTGGATACGGTTTGCTTATGATCCCGGCACCTGGGATTGGGCGGGTCATGCCCGCAAGGCCGGGCAATTGGCGCTGGACGATCCATCGCTGGCGCAGTGGCACGTATGTCAGGGGACATGGTTTGTCGGCGTTGATGCGCTGGACAATGATTCGACAGGTCGGGTCGGGCGTTCTGAACCTTTGGGCGGACCGGCGGTGGCCTTTATCACGGCGCATCTGGGCGGAATGCCTGCTCTGCACAAAGGTCAGGTCTCGGTTGTGTGGCCCGGCTATCCCAAACCGCGTGAGGGCGAGCGCGCGGCGGCGTTTCGGTATCGCGCCAACCGGGATGGTGCGCATCTGGACGGGGTCAAGCCGGTCGGCAAGGCGCGTCGGCGGATGATTGAAGAACCGCATGCTTTTATCCTTGGTCTGCCGCTAACTGAAAACGCGTCCGGTGCGGCCCCGTTAGTGGTCTGGGAGGGCAGTCATGTGATCATGTGCTGCGCTCTACGGCAAGCATTGGACGGGTATGACCCGGCCGATTGGGGCCGGGTTGATTTGACCGAAGCCTACGGGCAGGCGCGCCGCGAGGTGTTTGAAACCTGCCGCCGGGTGGTTGTGCGGGGTGCCCCGGGCGAGGCGTTTTTGCTGCACCGGCTGGCGTTGCATGGGGTGGCCCCGTGGAGTTCCACCGAAAAGGCAGGGCCGCTTGGCCGGATGATCGCCTATTTCCGCCCGCCGATGCCAGGCGGGGCTGTTAATTGGTTGGATGAAGGTTGAAGTGGTTACCGGATGTGTTCGGGTTACGCCATGTGGCGTCGCGCAGCTATGCAATCGCTTGGCCTTAGAAAAATACCTGGCTTTGTATTGTGTGGTCAGACGTATTTGAAACCTTGCCCTGATAACATGTCATATTAGACGTGTTATCAGCGGGCGGTATTGATTTTCGCAAAAGAGCAAGGGATATCGTAAAGTTACGGTGGGCAGAACTGCCCACCCTACATCGCTGGTGACAGATCAATCTATCGGGCGGGCAGTTTTCAACCGTGCCGCCCGTCCGCCCCGGCGCTTTTTCAGGCGGGGTGCGCGTCCGGGCAGGGATGCGGTGATCTCCGTGCGCTCTTGCCCTGACATAACGGACCAGCGGGTGATCTCGTCTATGGTTCTGAAACAGCCGGTGCAAAGGCCGATCCCGGGATGCACGACGCAGACCTGAATGCAGGGCGAAGCGATTTCGGCGCGCTTCCAGATGTCGTTGCTCATGTTCCCTGATCCGCCTTCAGAAACTTTAACCGGTCCAATGCCCCTTGCAGGATATACCCGGCCGCCACATGGTCGATCACCTCGGCGCGACGTCTGCGTGACGTATCCGCCTCCAACAGCGCCTTTTCAGCCGCCACCGTGCTTAGGCGCTCGTCCCAGAAGGTGATCGGCAGGTCGCCCGCCACATCGTTAAACCGTGTCAGATTGCGGGCAAAGGCACGGGTCGACTGACATCTTGGACCTTCCGAACCGTCCATGTTGCGTGGCCACCCCAGAACAATGCCGCCGATGCGGCGGTTTGATATGATCTGCATCAGGTGTTCAGCGTCCTGAGAAAATTTGCGCCGCCGGATGGTCTCCAGCGGGGTGGCGACAGTGCAAAACACGTCCGAAACGGCGACGCCAATGGTTTTTTCACCCAGATCAAGCCCAACCAATGCCCGCATGTTCGGGCAGGCGGCGGCAAAGCCGCTTATGTCGTCGAAAATCACCGCTCCAGACCGGCTTGGCCTGCGGCTTCGCCCAGCATCGCCAAGGCGGTTTCATCTTCGGCAAAACTGACCTTCGCCTCGTTATAAATCACCTGCGCGCGGTCTTTCTGGCCCAAAATCCCAAGGGCGCCGATCAGACGCACCCATTCATCCGGGCTGCCGCCTTCAGTGGCAAGCCGGTCTGACAGGCGTGCGACCATGCTCTGGATCATTTCCTGACGCGCTTCGGCACTCATCCCGGCAGCGGCGTTTATATCTTCGGACGATGGCCCCGCCAAAGCAGGTGCAGCCCCACGCGGCGTTGGCACCTCATAATCCGGCACCCCGGCAAGCCAGGCCATTTCGACGATCCCGTCCAGAATTGGGCTCAGCCACGGTGACCCCGCCGGGCTTTGGCGGATGGTCCCGTCCCAGATCCGGAACGCCAGGTCAGGCCGCCCGGTCTGGGCCAGCATCAACCCCCAGTAATAGCGCGCAGGCCCATGGGTCGGGTCTTTCTCAAGGGCGGTGCGCAAGATCTGTTCAGCCTGCGGCGAGACATAGCCATTGGCAGCAATAATCAACAACTCACCCAGTTGCGCGTATTCTTCGGCCCCGGCCAGATCGCCCATCAACGCAATCACCTGCGCCTGAGCCACACGCGCCGCCTCAAGGTTACCACTTTGCGCTTCGTGATGTGCCAGCAAAACCTGCCCTTCCAGATCATCCGGTTGCCCGGCCACCTTTTCGCGCAACTGATCAATCAACGCCTTGTACTGCGGGTCCATCTCAAGCGGCGGGGCCGGGGACACCTGTGCTTCGACCTGTTCCTGCGACGGGCGGGTTTCATGGGTTAGCCGGGCTGTTTCAATACGTTGCTTCAGCCCCAGATCACCGTACCCCGGCGCACCCAGCATGAAATACATAACGCCTGACCCTGCAACCACCAGAACCGCCAGTCCAGCCGCCATAGTCCCCACAGCGCCCGTGCTCTGAACCACAGGCGTCGCCGCCCGAACCCGCGCATCTGCTGCCAGGATGCGGCGCGATACCTCGACCCGCACCCTTTCGGCGTCGGGTTTGGCAATCACGCCGCGCGCAAGGTCCCGTTCAACCTCAAGCAACTGTTCGCGGTAGACCTGCAAATCATACCCGGCGGCAAGGTCGACCTCGCCGTCGCTACTGCGCCCGCGCACAATCGACAGGGTCAAAAGGGCAGCCACCAAAAGCGCCATGGTAAAGGCAATGATCCAGAATATCAGCAAAGCGTTGGTTCCCGTGTGTTTCCCACTCCACTTAACGTCGCCAGCCCTAGGAAAAAAGGGACAAACCAGCGCATTTCAACGTATTGCGATTATTGTGGCGGATTTTCCGGGCCTCCTGCCACTCTCAGCGCATCAATCATACGTTCCAGGTAATCAGCGTCCTTGAGGTGGTAATTGTACCGCCGGACCAACGCGATGCTGTAACCCCGGTCGATTTCCAGCCTCTTGGCAACGATTTGTCGCGCCGTCTCAACAGAGGTGGTCCGAAATCCTGCGACCACCTCTGAAATGGTTTGCCCCCCAAATTGATCCCTGTCAAGGTTGTGGGCAGCGCGACAAAGTAGGATGACGCAAACCTAACAACAAGGAACCAACAAATGTCCCATACCCCCCACGAACTGGCCGAAGAATTCCCCGACAAGGTCGAGGCTATGCACGAGCTGAAAACCTCGGACGCGCATTTTTCCAAGCTGGCGGACGACTATCACGAGGTTAACCGGGCGGTGCATCGCAGCGAGACCAATGTAGAGCCAATGGCCGACGCGGTTGAAGTGGAATTGCGCCGCAAACGCGGGCAGCTCAAGGATCAGATCTGGGGTATTTTGTCAAAGCTGTAAACCTGGCTTCAGCTAACCTGATACGGCAGCACGCCGCGTTCATGCACATTGACGCTCAGACGCCGTTCAAGCGGCGGGACTGAGCGTTGATGGCAGGATTTGCGTTCGCAAATACGGCAGGAAATGCCAATCGGTTCAAACGCGTGCGCGTTGTTCACATCCATATTGTCGCCGTAAACCAGCGACCCGGCGTGGCGTATTTCACAGCCCAGTGCGATGGCGTACCGGCGCACCGGTGCGCCGTATGATCCGCCGGTTTTGGTCACGTCCCGCGCCAGCGAGATATACCGCACGCCGTCCGGGGTTTCGGCCAACTGACGCAGGAACTGGCCGGGGGTTTCAAACGCGCGATGCACATTCCACAGCGGGCATGCGCCGCCAAAGCGGGCAAATTGCAGGCGGGTGGCGCTGTGGCGTTTGGTGATGGTGCCGGCCTGATCTACCCTGACAAAAAAGAACGGGATGCCTTTGGCGCCTTTGCGCTGCAAGGTTGAAAGGCGATGTGCGACCTGTTCGATCGAGGCCCCAAATTGATTGGCCAGCCGTTCCAGATCGTGGCGCGTGTCCTGTGCCGCCTGAAGGAACGCGGTGTAGGGCATCAGGGCCGCACCGGCAAAATAATTGGCAAGGCCGATTTTGGCGATATCGCGGGCCTCGTCTGAATGAAAGCGCGCCAGATCAAGGGTCGCCTCAAGCAGTTGATCCTGCCGCAACAGGGCCACTTGCAACAGCAATTGAAAGGTCTGTGTCGCGGGGGCGGCGCGGGTCGACAGGCGCAGGGTTTTTTGGCTTGCGTCATAAGATCGTAACTGGGTCTGGTCTGCGTGTTCCACCGTGATGCCGTGGTTTTCCAGCCAATCAACGGCGGTATTCGCCGGCCCCTTTGGGCCAGAGCCCGCGAACAGTTCGGCGGCACGGTCCACCGCGTCGATGTAATTGTCGCAATAGTGAAAGAAATCACGCACTTCTTCCCAGGGGCTGGTCCGGGTGCGGGCATCCTCGCGTCCCAATGCCTCGTCCAGTGACGCCAGACGCTCGTGGGTCTGGCGATAGCTGGCGTGCAGTTCCAGAAAAGCGCGCGCCAGGGCAGGGGCGTTGGATGCAGTCAGGCGCAGGTCAGCCAGCGGCGGTGTGGTGTCGGCAAACACCGGATCGGCCAGCGCCTCGCGCATGTCGCTGACCAGACGTTCGCTGTCGCCGGTGCTCAGCTCGGTGACATCAAGACCAAATTCCTGCGCCAGCGCCAGAACTACGGTGGTGCTGACGGGCCGGTTGTTGTTTTCCATCTGGTTGAGATAGGGCAGGGACACGCCCAGCTTGGCGGCAAAATCCTTTTGTGTCAGGCCCAGCCGCGTGCGTATTTCGCGCAGCTTGGCCCCGGCGTAAAGTTTCTGGGTGGCCATGTCATGCCTCGGCTTTGCAGGTTTGCGATTGTTACAGCGTATGTTTGCAAACCTCTGGGTGCAAGCCCGGCCAGAATCTGGCGTTCCTCAGTATCCCGCCAGTTGCCGCTCGCGCCACAAAACCACACAAATCGCCACAACCCCCATCGCTGCCGTTCCCAGCATGATGAACAACAGCATGACCGCGCCGGTCTCGGGGGTCAGCAATGCCCCCGCCAGCGCGCTCAGCGCCGCGCCCCCCCCCAGCATGATCGCCCCGCTCAGCCCGGCGGCGGTGGCGGCCAGATGCGGGCGCACTGACAGCGCGCCGGCGGTGGCATTGGGAATGACCATGCCATTGCCCAGCCCTACCAGCGTCATGAAGCCGAAAAAGCTGTTGGCGGACCCAAGCCCGGCCAGCATGACGATCAGCGACAGGACAATGCCAAGACAGACCGTCAGACAGCCCCACAACACCATCCGGTTGACGCCAACGCGCACAGAATACCGACCGGAAAAGAAATTTCCCAGAAAATAGCCAACCGCCGGCGCGCCGAAATATATGCCCAGCTTGCTGGCTTCCATGCCGTAGATCACGGTGCCGACAAACGGCGCGCCGCCCAGATAGGCAAAGAACGCCCCCGAGGCCAGCCCGGAGGCCAGCGAATAGCCCCAGAACCGCGGCGATCGCAGCAGTTCGGGGTATTCGCGGAACTGCGCGACCAGGGTCTTGCCGCTTTTGTGGGCGGTCTCGGAAAAATCGAACCAGGTGGTGGTAAAGATCATCGCGCCAAGGATGAACATCAGCCAAAAGCTCGCGGTCCAGCCGAACCATTCGTCCAGCACGCCACCAATGGCCGGGCCGATCATCGGCACAACGGCCATGCCCATGGTGACATAGCCCAGCATGCTGGCGGCCTGGTCCTGTGGGAACAGGTCCCTGACCGCCGCGCGGCTCAGGACCGTGCCAACCGCAACCACGGCCTGCATCATCCGGAACATCAGGAAAATCTCGGCCGTGGGGGCAAAGATGCAGCCCAGCGTAGCCAGCAGGAACAGCCCCAGCCCCCACAGGATCACCGGCCTGCGCCCGGCCTTGTCGGCCATCGGGCCGATCAGGATCTGCAAGATACCGCTGAACCCAAGATACAGCGCGACGGAAAGCTGCATCAGCCGGTATTCGGTCTGAAAGTACTTGGTCATGTTGGGCAGCGAGGGCAGAAATACGTTCATCGCCAGCGCCGACAGGCCCGCCAGCAGGATAAGCGTTGCAATATGTGGTGGTGTGGCCAGGTTCAGAAACCGCCGGCTGGAGTTGGTCTGCATGAGGACGGGCTTAGGTGACGGCCCGTCCCATGTCCATTGCCGCTGGAAATTCCGTCAGGTCAGAATGTCATCGCTGACCTGCGCCACGGTGGCATTCAGCACTGTCAGAATGTCGCCATTGCCGAAATCGAACACCACATTACCGTCGACAAATGATGCCATGTCCAGGACCTGCGCCTTGGTCCCCAGGCCGGTGATCATGATCTCGTCCAGGTCATTCTGGAAGTCGCGGATCGTGTCCTTGTCGCTATCCTCGGCAAACACAAACCGGTCAGCCCCCTGGTTTCCGATCAGCTTGTCATTGCCGTTCTGGCCATCCAGCGTGTCATTGCCCTTGCCACCTTTCAGGACGTCGCGTCCATAGCCGCCATACAGGGTATCATTCCGGTTTTGACCCAGCAGGGTATCCCG
>DAOUQK010000367.1 GCA_030625695.1 Paracoccaceae bacterium
TGTCAGAAAGCTTTGCACCTTGTTGGTCCGGTGCAGGTCCACATGGGTCACCAGCCAGGTACTTGTCGACCATTCTGCCAAAGGCTCCATCACCTGCACCAGATGCCCATGTTGCTTGGCCTCACCTTCGGGAATAAACCCGATACCAGCCCCAGCCAGAACCGCCTGCTCCATCGCGCCCGGATCGTTGGACCGAAATGTCATCGCTGCACGCGGCACAGTTTCAGCCAGCCATTTCAGGAAAGGCGCGCGGGCGGTGACATTGTCATGCCCGACAAAGCGGTGATTGCCAAAATCCTGCACCCCCTTTGGCAGCCCATACTGCTCAACATACCCCTTGGTGGCATAAAGCCCGATCTGCTGCTTCACAAATGGTTGCACCACATTATCTGGCTGATCCGGCACCGCACCCGCCCGGATCGCCACATGCGCCTCGCCATATTCCAGCCGAAAAAGCCGGTCACCGGTCAGATAACGCACAATCAACCCCGGGTGCCTGACTTGAAACTCGTTCAGCAAGGGCGCCATCAACGGCGCCAATGTCGCCAGCGAAGTTATCACCAACTCGCCCGTCACATCATCACCGTGGCCTTTAAGACGCCCGACCAACTGATTGAACTGATCGTCCGTCGCCTGCGCCACCATCAACAGGTCCGCCCCCGCCTCGGTCGGCGTGTACCCCCGCGCATGACGCTGAAACAGCTTCACCCCAAGGCGCGCTTCGATCGCATCAATATGGCGGATCACCGTGGCATGATGCACGCCCAGCACCTCTGCCGCGCCGCTAACCGTTCCCGCCCTTGCCACCTGATAGGCGGTACGCACCTCGTCCCAGTTGTCCATATGGTCCTCCCATATATCAATGACTGTGCATTTTTCCACAGCATGTGTTTAAATACCGCCATTGCGTTCAAATTTGCAACCACCCATCTAAGCTCCACACATTCCAAAAGGAGCCACCAAAATGCCCACAACTATCCTCCACATCGACGCCTCTGCCCGCCTGAGCGACTCTACCACCCGCTCGCTCTCTGCTCAGATCATCGACCAACTCGCGTCAGACCAGTTCCCGGGCCAGATCATCCGACGCGATCTGTCTGACCCTCTGCCACAGATCACCGAAACATGGATCAACGCCAATTTCACCCCATCCGATCAACGCACCCCAGAACAGGAACAAACCCTTGCGCAATCCGACGCGCTGGTGGATGAAATCCAACGCGCCGACACCATCGTTATCGGCTTGCCAATCTACAACTTCTCCATTCCCGCCAGTTTCAAGGCCTGGATAGACCTCGTGGCCCGTGTCGGGCAAACGTTCACGTATACCGATACCGGACCAAAGGGCCTTCTGGACGGCAAACGCGCGATCATTGCGGTTGCCTCGGGCGGCACCGCGGTCGGCTCGGACGCCGATTTCGCCACCGGCTACGTGCGCCACGTTCTGGGATTCATCGGCATTACCGACGTTACTCTAATTGCTGCCGCCGCCATGGCCATCACCCCTGAAACAACGCTCAAGGCGGCCAGTGATGCCATCGACGCACTTGCCGCATAACCGCGAATAAAGGAGAGAAAACATGATATCCACCATAGGCAAACACGGCCTCACCGCTCTGAAGGCGCTGATCGCACTGGCCTTTCTGGCGGCTGGTCTGGCCAAACTCGCAGGCGTCGAAATGATGGTCGCCACTTTTGACGTCGTCGGAATAGGCCAGTGGTTCCGCTACCTGACCGGGATTATCGAAGTCGGCTCTGCAATCCTGCTGTTTGTTCCTGGCATGCAAGTGATCGGTGCCGGACTACTGGTTTGCACAATGATCGGGGCGGTTCTGGCCCACTTGCTGATCATCGGTCCTTCGGCAGTTCCGGCGCTGGTGCTTGGGTTGGGCGCATTTGCAATCTTTTACGCCCACCGCGATCAAATCAATACCCTGCGCGCCTGAAAGTCTCATTCGGCATATCCCTGCCGGGACGGCACTTGACTCGCGACAGTATCGCACCTAAATCCTCCGACATACCCCGGAGGCGTCAAACCTTCCGGTCCTGGCTCCGTTCGGGATCGCCCTCCACCAGCGTGTTACGCCCGTGGGGGCATTTGTGCATTCGCCGCCCCCTTTGGGCACCCTGACCACCGGCAACGAAAGGCCGCTGTATGTTTGAAAACCTGTCCGAACGCCTCTCTGGCGTCTTCGACCGCCTGACCAAACAAGGTGCGCTCTCGGACGAGGACGTCAAAACAGCCCTGCGCGAAGTCCGCGTGGCCCTTCTCGAGGCCGACGTCTCCCTCCCCGTTGCCCGTGACTTTGTCAAACGGGTCCAGGAACAGGCCACCGGGCAGGCCGTCACCAAATCCATCACCCCGGGCCAACAAGTGGTCAAAATCGTCCACGACGCGCTGATCGACACGCTGACGGGCGAAGACGATCCGGGTGCCTTGAAAATCGACAACCCACCAGCCCCGATCCTGATGGTCGGCCTGCAAGGCTCCGGTAAAACCACCACCACCGCCAAACTCGCCAAGCGCCTGCACGAACGCGATGGCAAGCGTGTTCTCATGGCCTCGCTCGACACCAACCGCCCGGCGGCGATGGAGCAACTCGCCATCTTGGGTCAGCAGATTGGCGTCGATACCTTGCCGATCGTCAAAGGCGAAAACCCCGTCACCATTGCCAAGCGCGCCAAAACCCAGGCCTCGCTTGGTGGCTATGACGTCTACATACTGGATACCGCAGGCCGCCTGCACATCGACGCTGACCTGATCCAACAGGCCGCCGACGTGCGTGATGTCGCCAACCCGCGCGAAACCCTGCTGGTGGTCGACGGTCTGACCGGCCAGGACGCCGTCAATGTCGCGTCCGAATTTGACGCCAAAATCGGCGTCACCGGCGTGGTCCTGACCCGCATGGACGGCGACGGTCGCGGCGGTGCTGCCCTCTCCATGCGTGCCGTCACCGGCAAACCGATCCGCTTTGTCGGCTTGGGCGAAAAGATGGATGCGCTGGAAACCTTTGAGCCCGAGCGCATCGCCGGCCGTATCCTCGGCATGGGCGACATCGTCGCATTGGTCGAAAAGGCCCAGGAAACTATCGAGGCCGAACAGGCCGAAAAGATGATGCGCCGCATGGCCAAAGGCCAGTTCAACATGAACGACCTTAAGATGCAGCTGGAACAGATGGTCAAAATGGGCGGCATGCAAAGCATGATGGGCATGATGCCCGGCATGGGC
>DAOUQK010000264.1 GCA_030625695.1 Paracoccaceae bacterium
TGCACTCGGTGCAATGCTCAGCAAGCTGACAAACGCGCCGCTGCGGTCGACGGTTGTGCTGACTTGTTCCTGGCCGTCCAGAAAGATGGTGACCCGCGCCCCTGCAGGGCCGGTCCCGGCAATCACTGCATTACCATCCGGGTCCACCCGGACCACGTCAAAGCCCGGAGCCGACAGGGCGGGTTCGGACTGGGCGGGTTCGGACTGGACTGGTTCAGACTGGGACGCCTCAGCGGTTGCGTCTGGTCGCACGTCGTCGTCAATATTTGGCGTAGGCTTTGACGTATCTGCGACTTCGGGCTTAACATCGTCTGGCGCGCTCGTGGCCGGTTCATCCGGTGCCACGGTCACCGAAGGTCCGATCATTCCGGCGTAATACATCGCGCTGACCAGGACGCCGGCCGCAACAGCCCCGCCCGCGATCCACGCCCAAAGGCCATACCCGCCGTTTGAGGCACCTGTTGCCATTTATACACTCCCCCGATGAGACGCCATTTGAACCCCGTGCAAATAGGGGCCAGCGCGCCCGTCTACTGCGCTATTGGCGGAGATTAATCAAGACCTTGGCACCGGGAGCCCCTGACATTCCGGGATATTTGGGTCAATTCCCCCGAAATTGGGGGGATGCGCCGTTAAATCCACATCCAGAAAACTAAAAGACCTGATCACCCCAAGCGAAACGGTCACAATATTGACGTAGTAAGATATTGTTTAACAACGCATTTTCCGGAAAATGTAAATTACATTCACATAAACTCTTGCAAAGCCTGCCCCAAATCAACATATCGTTAATGTGAAAGATATTCACATCAGAGACAATCACACCTCTGAGCAACCTGAACCGGAGACCCCTGACCATGACATCGACATCCGACCACTTCCCAGCCGCCACTTCGGGCTGGTTCTCGCGCGCCGAAGCCTGGCTTGACGATAAGGGCAAAGGGGCCTGGATCGCTGCCATGGTGCTTGGCTTTGTTTTCCTGTGGCCGGTTGGCCTCGCCCTTCTGTTTTACATGATCTGGAGTAAACGCATGTTCAAATCTTCTTGTCGCAGCCGTCATTCCCGCCGCTTTAGTGGTCGCCACAGCACCGGCAACAGCGCCTTTGATGCTTACAAAAGCGACACACTGGACCGGCTGGAGCGCGAACAGCATGATTTCGAAGCGTTCCTGACACGTCTGCGCGAATCCAAGGACAAAGTCGAATTCGACGCGTTCATGAACGACCGTGCCAAGGCCGCATCAGCGCCTGAAAATGATGGCGAATCCGCCTGATTGACTACCGAACTTAGGGGCGCGCCTGATCCTCCCCAAGACATGCCCCCTTACTGCCCCGGATTAATTTCCGGGGCTTCCTTTATAACCACAAAGGTCAAAGACATGCCCCACCTGCCCGATGCCGCCCTGCCTGACCCTTCACGCCAGCCGCAGTTTTATGCGTCAGTCCCCGGCAAGCGGCTGATCGCCTGGATCGTTGATCTGGTGCTGGTGGTGATCGTGTGTATCGCCGTGCTGCCACTGACCGGGTTTCTGGGTATATTCTTTTGGCCGACCATGTTGTTGGTCATCGGTTTCGCCTACCGCGTCGCGACCCTGGCCATGGGGTCGGCCACCTGGGGCATGCAGTTTGCCGGTATAGAATTACGCGACGCATCAGGCGCGCGATTTGATCTGTCCCTCGCAATGATGCACACCATCGGTTATTCGGTCAGCGTTGCTTTTCCGATCCTGCAGGTAATTTCAATCGTGCTGATGCTGACTTCGGCGCGCGGTCAGGGATTGACGGATTCTTTGCTGGGAACTGTGGCGATAAACCGTCGGGTTGAGGCGTAGCAAGCGTCGCCACGACCTTGGCAACTGTATCTTACAACAAATTTGATACCAGATCGCCTAATGATTGCCCCGTCAACCATCGGTAGGGCGGGGTTAACCCCGCCATCCACCCGGCGAGCGGCGGGGTAAACCCCGCCCTACCGATGATGGCAACGAGTCAATCTTTATATACGTTGGTATTATTCTGCGCCCTGCCCTTTCACAGCCTGCAAGACAAAAAAGACACTTAGTCAGACAACCAGATCGGGTTCGACCATGCCCGTTTCCCGGCCCGGTCAATTATCGCAATACGTATCCAGGGCGAGCCTTTCAGGCGCTCCAGCGACAGAGTTGCCGTGGTCATTGCCTCGCCTCCGACCGCTGCCATCGGCGAGCCGTGGCCCTGAACCATAACCTTGACGGCAGGGGAGCAGTCAACTTCGACGCTGGTTTCGGTGACGCGAATATCACGAATATCCGGGCCAGTGCTGGAATAATAGGCACCTGATTTTAAGGCTTCAAGTAAAGCCTCGGGGGTATTTTCGACCGCCTTGACCATAACCCAGCCGCCAAAATAGTCGGGGGTGCTGAAATGTGCATCGTCGGTGGCGATCAGATTAAGGCGGCGGCCTTCATTCAACAGATGTTCAAGCGTCAGGAACCCTTCGCCGCGATCATTGTCGACAACACAGCCGTGGTTATAAACCTCGACCGCATGAGCGGCAGTGATACTGCGCGCGTCGGCTTCGGTCAGGCCGGACCAATGGGGATGGGCAATGGCCACAAATGCACCTGCACCGCGGGCGCGCCGGGCAATGCTTGGCGCGGTTTCCGCCCCCTTTACCGGTCTGAAATGCGGCGCATCGGGCGGTGTGAAATCGGCAGGAAGACCGACCGCCAACAGATGCCACAAGTGACCGTTTTCCATCGCACCCGTGTGCAGTTCCGCGCCCAGAATGGTTGTGAAACCGCCCGAGCGAAAGTCAGTTGTGTCGGTAATCGGATAGTCGAACAGCCCGATAAAATGATCGGTCAAGGCGATGAAATCATAGCCCTCGGCGTGGTAGCGGCGGCAAACCTCTTGCGGTTCTAATTGGCCATCAGAGCGGGTTGAATGGGTGTGCAAATTTCCACGATGGAATTTGCCGGGAGCGGTGAAAAATTTTGTAGGCACGATACGCGTATCCATTTTGCAGGTAAGTGGTCAGGTTTGTTGAAGGATGTAGTTTCAGGGAAGGTGCTGAGTTTGCCGGTTCCTTTTATTTCGGATCATTCAAGTGGCGCGAAAAAGGCTTCGTCGCGGTTGGTTACTTCGGCCCACAGCCGGTCGCCGTAGGAAAAATGCCACCATTCATCGGGGTAATTGATCATCCCTACGCCGTGCAGCGCCGAAACAAGCATGTCGCGGTTTTTGCGGATGTCGGGCGAGACAGGCCAACTGGTCGGGGCAACCCCCGACAGCCCTTTCATCAGCCCGCCGAACTCCAGTTCGCTGCGATCTGCGCGGGCCAGTTTCACGTCAATCGCCGCCCCGGCCTGATGGCCGCTGCCAAAGGCGTCAGGCGGGGAAACCCAGCGTGAACACTCGGCATAGATCTGCGCCTCGCTCCAATCGGGGTTGGCTTGGGTGATGCTGGCGATAACCGGATTCCATAATTCCCACTGGCGCGCCCGGGATCGGTACGCCTCGAATATCATCAGGCACAGCCCGTCGGGCAAACCTTCGGAACAGGCGACGACCTTGTCGCGGACAACCCGTCTGATGCGCCAGTCGTCGGTTTCCAGCGGGTTGAGAAACAACCTGTCAGTCTCGACAAACTCGACCATGTCGGCAGGGGTTTCGCGTTCGGTCACGTTGATCATTTGCATGATCCTCTGGTCGGTAAATCGCCGGTAATGGGGTTCAGAGAATTTGGCTGAGGAACTTTTGCGTGCGCTCATGTTCGGGATTGCCAAAGAATTCGGTCGGGTTATTGCGTTCGACAATGTCGCCTTCGTCCATGAATATCACCTCGTCGGCGATGGTCCTGGCAAAGCCCATTTCGTGGGTCACCACGATCATTGTCATCCCGGTGTCGGCCAGATCAACCATCACATCCAGCACTTCCTTGATCATCTCCGGGTCCAGAGCTGACGTCGGTTCATCAAACAGCATGATCTTGGGGTTCATGCACAGCGACCTTGCAATCGCCACCCGCTGTTGCTGACCACCCGACATCTGGCCGGGGTATTTGTCGGCCTGTTCAGGGATCTTGACCCGTTCAAGGTATTTCATCGCAATCTCGTTGGCGTCGGCCCGGCCCATTTTGCGCACCCACATCGGCCCAAGCGTCAGATTTTCCAGAATGGTCAGATGCGGGAACAGGTTGAAGTTCTGGAACACCATGCCAACCTCGGTACGGATATGGTCAAGGTTTTTCAGGTTCTTGCCAAGCAGGATACCATCAACGACAATCTCGCCTTCCTGATGTTCCTCAAGCGCGTTGATACAACGGATCAAGGTGGATTTGCCGGACCCGGACGGGCCACAAACCACGAACCGCTCGCCTTTATGCACAGTCAGGTTGATGTCCTTCAGAACATGGAACTGCCCGTACCATTTGTTCATCTGGTTGATTTCAATCATCACTTCGCTGGATGCGGCCGAAGCAAGCTGGCCTTGAGATGTTTGGTCGCTCATGGTGTATTTCCCTCTTTGCGGCTCAATGCTTGTCGCCAGCGTACAGTTTCACTTCAAGATGCCGGCTGTATTTGGACATTGAGAAGCAGATTATGAAGAACAGGATCGCGCCGAATACCAGCGGTTCCTTGTGTAGGCCGATCCACGGCACGTCTTTGCTGATCGAGCGCAGCATGCCAAGGATGTCAAACAGCCCGATGATCGACACCAGCGTGGTATCCTTCAGCAGGCCGATGATATTGCCAACGATGTTGGGGATCATGTGCTTTAACGCCTGCGGCATGATGATCAGCCCCATAGCCCCCCAATAGCCAAGGCCGATGGTATGCGCCCCTTCGGACTGCCCCTTGGGGATGGCCTGAAGGCCGGCCCGCACGATTTCGGCCATGTAACAAGCGTTGAACAGCACCACGGCGATGATCACCTGCACCAGTTTGTTCAAAACAAACCCTTCGGGCATGAACAATGGGAACATGGTGGTGGCCATGAACAGCACGGTAATAAGAGGCACCGAGCGGAACACTTCGATAAATCCGGTGCTAAGCACCCGCACCACCGGCAGATTACTGCGTCGCCCCAGCGCCAGAAGAATGCCACCCGGCAAAGACGAGGCGATGCCGATACCGGAAATCACCAGCGTCAGGAACAAGCCGCCCCATTTGGTCCAGGTGACGCCGGCCACGCTCCAGCTGGCCTGCCAGAAGAACGCGGCGGCAAAACTTATCACCACCAGCCCCAGCAGGATATTGCGCTGGGTCTTGTCGGCTGCGTTTGCCTGCCCCAGCAGGCCAATGACAAAGCGGTCCAGGCTTTGATTGC
>DAOUQK010000189.1 GCA_030625695.1 Paracoccaceae bacterium
ATCCAGAGGGTGCTGGAAACCCATGTCCGCGAACAACTCGACGCCCTCGCCGATCTCAGGGTCTCGCTTGGATGAGAATAATCCGGATGCTGATCCTGATCTGAGTTTTGACGGGGCCGAAGACATCCTGCGGTCCTGGCGGCGGGGGATACGTCCTGACCCGGATCTGACGGTTTCGGAATGGGCGGATCAGCATCGCTGGTTGTCCTCGCGGGCTTCGGCTGAACCCGGGCGCTACCGCACCGACCGCACACCATATCTGCGAGAAATCATGGACGCGCTGTCGCCCAGCCATCCGGCGCAGCGGATCACCTTCATGAAGGCCGCACAGGTTGGCGCGACCGAGGCGGGCAATAACTGGATCGGCTTTGTAATCCACCACGCGCCGGGGCCAATGCTGGCGGTGCTGCCCACGGTCGAGATGGCCAAACGCACCTCGCGCGGTCGTCTTGACCCGCTGATCGAGGAAAGTGCTGCCCTGCGCGAACGGGTCAAACCAGCGCGGTCACGCGATGCAGGCAATTCGATGCTGTCCAAGGAATTCCCTGGTGGCATTCTGGTGCTGACCGGGGCGAACAGCGCCACCGGTCTGCGATCTATGCCTGCGCGCTACATTTTTCTCGATGAGGTTGATGCCTATCCGGCGTCTGCTGATGAGGAAGGCGATCCGGTCTCACTGGCTGAGGCCCGCACCACCACGTTTGCGCACCGGCGCAAGGTGTTCATGGTCTCGACCCCGACAATCAGGGGGCTGAGCCGGATTGAGCGGGAATACGAGGCAAGCGATCAGCGACGGTATTTTGTGCCCTGTCCGCATTGTGGTCACATGCAATGGCTGGAGTTCGAGCACCTGCGCTGGGCGAAAGGTCAGCCGGGAACGGCGGCGTATCGCTGCGCTGGCTGCGAAACCCCGATCGCCGAGCACCACAAAACGGCGATGTTGGCAGCTGGTGAATGGCGGGCGACGGCCAAATCGCAGGATCCACATTCGATCGGCTTCCACATATCGGCGCTTTATTCGCCAATCGGCTGGAAAAGCTGGGAGCAGATCGCGCGGGACTGGCTGGCCGCGCAGGGCTCGGAAGATATGTTGCGCGCTGCGCGCAATACCCTGCTTGGAGAAACATGGGTGGAGAGCGGCGAAGCGCCGGAATGGCAACGGTTGGCGGAGCGGCGGGAAAGCTATGGTGAGGCGCAGATCCCCGAGGGCGGCTTGTTCCTGACCGCTGGCGTCGATGTGCAGAAAGACCGCATCGAGGTTGATGTCTGGGGCTGGGGTCGCGGGCTGGAAAGCTGGCTCATTGATCACATTGTCATTGCCGGTGGGCCGGATCATGCACAAGCTTGGGATCAGCTGACCGCAATGCTGGGGAAAACATGGCAGCATGCCAATGGCGCAGTGATGCCAATCGCAAAGCTGGCGATCGACAGCGGCTATGAATCCTCAGCGGTCTACGGCTGGGCGCGCGCTCAGGGCTTTGAGCAGGTCGCGCCGATCAAAGGGCTGGAAGGCTTCAATCGGGCCACCCCGGTGTCCGGCCCCACCTTTGTGGATGCCACCATCGGTGGGCGACGATTGCGCCGGGGTGCAAGGCTCTGGTCGATCGCAACGGCGACGTTCAAGACCGAGACCTATCGCTTTCTGCGGCTGGAACGGCCCAGCGATGAAGACTGCGCGCTGGGCGTCTGTGATCCACCCGGCACCGTGCATCTGCCCAACTGGATCGACACGGAATGGCTCAAGCAGCTGGTGGCCGAACAACTGGTTACCGTTCGCAACAAGCGCGGTTACGCAAGGCAGGAATGGCAAAAGCTGCGGGAACGCAATGAGGCGCTGGATTGCCGGGTTTATGCGCGGGCTGCCGCGTGGATCCTCGGGGCGGATCGCTGGGACGAGGCCACATGGCGGCGATTGGAAGAACAGGCCGGGGTTGAAACGCGCCCGCAATCGTCAGCGACAGAAATACCGGCAGCGACCCCTGACGCACCACAACCCGCCAAAGCTGGCACGCCGACCAACCCGCGCCGCAAGCGCCGGACCTACACACCCAGATTCATGAGGGATTAAAATGGAACTCGACAGAATGCGCACCCTGCTGACTGCGCTGCAGGAGGCGCGCTACGCAGGCGTGCGATCGGTCAGCTATGACGGCCGCACCATCACCTATGGCTCGGACATTGAACTGGCCACGGCCATTGCCGATCTTGAGGGCCGGATTGCAGTCGCGTCCGGAACAGGTCGGCGGCGGCGCTGGGGCACCATCGCCACCAAAGGGCTCTGAGCCATGGTATTGGAAGGGTTCCGCCAGCGGCTGGGCGCAGTGATCGGCGGTTTTGACGCCGCACAGATGCATCGCCGCCTGCGGGGTTTCCGTGCCTCGCGCGCCCATGTGAACACACTGATTGCCGGGGCGGGCGAAACCATCACCGCCCGGGCCCGCTGGCTGGTGCGCAACAATGGCTATGCTGCCAACGCGGTTGAGGCTTTTGCCTGCAACGTGGTGGGTGACGGGATCAAGCCGTCCTCCTCGATTGCCGATGCGGATCTGAAGGAAGAGCTGCAAACCCTCTGGCTGGCCTGGACCGATGAGGCCGACGCCGAAGGGTTGACGGATTTCTACGGGTTGCAGCGCCGCGCCACACGCGAAGTGTTTCTGGCGGGGGAGGTGTTCCTACGCATTCGAACCCGGCGCACATCCGATGGGCTGACCGTGCCGCTGCAATTGCAGATGCTGCCCTCGGAAATGCTGCCGCTTGCCATGAACCGTGAACTACCCGGTGCCGGGCAAATCCGGCAAGGCATCGAGTTCAACGCCATTGGCAAGCGCGTTGCTTATCATTTCCTGCGCCGCCATCCCGGTGACATGACCGATCCGGGTCTCGCGGGCGAAACCGTGCGGGTGCCTGCCGGGGATGTGATCCACATCATTGATCCGGTTGAGGCAGGTCAGCTGCGCGGCGTTTCCCGCTTTGCCCCTGCCATCGTCAAGCTGTTCACCCTTGATCTCTATGACGACGCAGAGCTTGAGCGCAAAAAGGTCGCGGCGATGTTCGCCATGTTCATCACCTCGCCAGCGCCGGAAACACCGCTTTTGTGGATACCGCTCGGTTTGCAAGGAGATTCTGAACTTCTTTGAACATGTGATCAAGTGCGGTCTTTTGTCAGGCCTGTTATTGCGGCTGACTTGGTGCCGCTGGCCGGGATGGTGATGCGCGGAACAGGCCCAAATCTCTGAAGCGAGCTTTGCGCTCGGAGAAGGTTTCTGGTTTGCCTGACCCGGATCATAACGATCATTTGCCCATGCTGTTCATGTCTTCCTCACAACTCTGCTTTCCGGTTTTGCCCGTGACGCCGGATCAGGCGGCACCTGCAATCACTGGATCGCGATAATCCTCACCGCGCGTCAGCATCGCCCAGATGCCACGCGCCATCTTGTTGGCCAACGCCACCGCGACAACCATTGGCGGCTTTCGCTCCAACATCCGCGCGAGCCAAGGGTTCACAGTCGCGCCTTGGCGCAGGGCCCAGCGGATCACGGACATCGCGCCGGTGATTAGCAACCTTCGGATGTCGCGCTGGCCCATCTTCGATGTTTTCCCCAGTCGCTGCTTGCCGCCCGAGGAATGCTGCCGCGGCACCAGCCCGAGCCAGGCGGCGAAATCGCGGCCGCGCCGGAATTGGTCCATCGGCGGTGCGAAGGTCTCGATGGCTAGGGCACCGATCGGCCCGACACCCGGCATCGTCTGCAATTGCCGCGGCATTGTCGCCTCTTTGGACATGGTCGCGATCGTCGCTTTCAACGCATTGATGCGGGCGGTCACGTGACCGATCTGCTCCAGAGCCAGGCGGCAGATATCGCGGGCAAGCTCAGGCAAGTTCGACATCGGATTGTCGATGACTTCTGCCAGACGGGGCAGGTAACCGATGCCTACGGGCGCAACATGGCCGAATTCGTAAAGATGCGCCCGCAGCGCGTTGATCGCCTCGGTCCGCTGCTTAAGGAGTTGTTCCCGCGTGCGAAACACCACCGCCCGGGCCTGCTGCTCAGCGGTTTTTGGCTCCACAAAGCGCATGGTAGGCCGGAGTGCTGCCTCGACGATTGCCTCCGCGTCGGCGACGTCATTCTTCTGCCGCTTCACGAACGGTTTGACGTAATGCGGCGCGATGAGCCGGACTTGGTGGCCATGGCGTGTCATTTCCCGGGCCCAATGATGCGCGCAGGCACAGGCCTCCATCGCCACGATACAGGGAGGGTGCTCCCCCATGAACCGCGCGAATTGCGAGCGAGACAACTTCTTTCGGAACAAAACCGTCCCGGCCGCAGACGCACCGTGCAGCTGGAAAACGTTCTTCGCCAGATCGACGCCGATGATGTTAATCTCTTCCATGGATGCCTTCTCCTTACTCGTGTGTTTCGACATCACAAGCTTGGCACATTGCGATGCCGTCTGGGGAGAGCGGCATCCACCCCATCTCTGGATTATGCCATTTCAGACGTCATGAGAAGTTTCAACTAAACAGGCAGAACGCCTGTTCAACCCGGCTTATCGACAAACTTTTGCATACTTATCGGGCGTACCATTCCCGCATGGGGTCCTTTGTCGGCATCTTTATCGTCAATCGACAATTCCACCGTATCGCCAACGCTCAGGTCCGAAAACGCTCCGCTCACCACACTTTTGTGGTGGAAATAGATAAGACGGCCATCAGTTGTTGTGATCTGACCAAAGCCATCTTTCCGATTAAGCACCTCTATCCGCCCCTGAAGTGGTGCAGACAAGACTTCGGGGTGTCCGCTATGCCGTTCTTTCTGTTTGCGAAGTTTGCGCTCCGCTGCGTTGAACGCATCCCGGATAGAGACATAAATATCTTCGTGTGCAAAATTGTCGCCGGGTTCTCGGCCAATGTGAACCGAACCAGTTGGAGAAAGAACATCAATGTCTATTACGTACTGCGTTCCCTTTCGGTGCCTTTGATGGGGTGCCCGGATGCGTACCTGAAAATTAGTAATCCGATCGTAAACTTTCTCAAGATTTCCGATGCGCTCAAGTATCCGGGTTTCAACTGCGTCAGAGTGATCGATACCTTTAAAGGTTATTTGGGGTTCGCTTTGCATTTTTCCGCTTCCTATTAGATTAGGTTGAGGCCCAGAGTAATGCGCTCAATTGGGCTGTCCCGACAGGATAAGCGGTCTTCATCGCGTGTCATTGACTCACGTCAATTCACCTGACCGTGGGTTTTGGCATTCGGGAAAGACATGAAGGTGCGAGAGGTGGACCATGGCAAACGTTCTTTGAGCCGACATTCCCCAAGCAGCGGGTCTTACCAGATAGGTTAGACGTTCAAATGTGCTGTGACAACGGTTCTGTTGCCCGTCCCTGTCGTGAAGGTTGTTCCGCGCTGCGAGATTGGGCCAGTCATCGCTTTGCAGCGTCCTTTTTGGTGAACGAGCCAAACCATGGGCAGAGCTGCTGAGCCACTTTACTTCGGATTGTGCCACTGTCAGCCTCACGCGGGAACGCCCTCTCGCAGCCCGCTGTCTTTCTCAGCCTGGCGCACCCAGATCCCCAGGGTCTTTGGGATGCAGCCAATCTTCGGGGCAATCGCGACGATCGCCGCAGATCACGTTTCATAGGAACCTTGATGTTCCAGAACCATCCGGACCGCACGCGCACGCACCTCCGGTGAATTTCGATTTGCCATATTGCTCTTTGTCATGACTCTCATCCTTGTCAGGTTTCGAGTCTCCGACAAACCCGGCGCGGTTCAATCAACGGCGAAACCCATTACCTCTGGAGGGCCGTTGACCACGAGGACGAGGTGCTGGAAAGCTATGTCACCAATCGCCGTGATCGCAAAGCAGCGTTGAATTTCCTGAGGAAATTAATGAAACGCCACGGAAATTCTGATGTCATCGGAACCGACCTTGCAGAGACTGGTTTGAATTTGTCTGACAGCACCTCCGCTCCGCTTCGTCCAACAGGCGGACAACCTCGTCGTCGGGAACCTGCAAAAAGTTAACGTAGTGCGCGCCAATGGCATAGAAAATCTCCGGCGTCTCAATGCAGACAATGTCATCAACTTCGGCACGTAGCGACGCAATCGTGTCGGCAGGCGCGACAGGTACGGCAAGCACAAGTCTTTCGGGGTTCCACCTCCGGACTGCCTTCAGGGACGCCCGGACCGTGGCCCCGGTCGCAATACCGTCGTCCACGACGATCGCCGTCCGGCCTTCCACCGAAATCTGCTTGCGCCCTTTCAGATAGATCCCGCGCCGTCGCGTTATCTCTGCAAGTTGTGTTTTCGCCAGATGATCCAGATCATCCTTGGAAAGCCCCGCCTGCGCGGCGATACTTTCGTTGACCACCAGCTGCGGATCGTCGCCATTCACGATGGCCGCGGCAGCAAGCTCGGGCTGAGACGGGACACCGATCTTGCGCACCATGACAAGGTCGAGCGGTGCCTTGAGGGCCCGCGCCACTTCGATCCCAATCGGAACACCACCGCGCGGCAGGGCAAGCACCACCGTATCCCGATAATTTTTCGCGACGAGCGCATCGGCAAGTGCGCGGCCCGCCTCCCCGCGATTCAGGAAACCGCTCATTGCGTCCTCCTCACCGCAAGAAAATGCGTCTCGAACCAATCGCCAGCCTGGCAGACGACCTGATCCAACGTGCCCGGCTCTTCGAAGAGATGCGTTGCGCCGGGCACGATTGCGAGCCGGTGTTCGCAGCGAAGCGCGGCGGCCGCGGCCTCGTTGAGTTCGATTACGACGTCGTCCCAGCCCCCGACGACAAGCAGCGTCGGGGCCTGGACTTCCGGTAGCGCGTCCCCGGCCAGGTCTGGCCGCCCGCCGCGAGAGACGACGACATCCACATCCTCTGGTGCCCGGGCCGCCGCAACGAGGGCGGCGGCCGCACCGGTGCTTGATCCAAACAGACCGATCGGAAGGCCGGACAATTCAGGCTCTCCGCGAACCCACCCGACTGCCTCGATCATGCGTTCACTAAGAAGTGGAATATCAAAAACATTTTTCCGGTCGGCCGCTTCCGCCTCTGTCAGAAGGTCGAACAAAAGTGTCGCAATGCCCTTCCTTCCCAACTGTTCGGCAACGAAGTTGTTGCGTGGGCTAAGCCGACTGCTGCCCGCGCCATGGGCGAAAACGACCAGACCGATAGATTTGCGCGGCACGCGAAGAATTCCTTCAAGCCCCCTCGGACCGACCGTGACTAT
>DAOUQK010000383.1 GCA_030625695.1 Paracoccaceae bacterium
TGCATCACCGCACCGGGTTGGCCGTCTTGCCCGGCCAATGCTGTGGCCATTTCCATATCGGGGGCCAGCCGTGCCGTTCCAATCAGGGGCCATGCTGCATCGACGGCCTTGACTTGTGTCAGGCCATGCTCGGCTTCACCGCCCTGCTCGACAATAGCCATCGAACGGAAATCGACAATCTCGGACACTGCAATAGCGTTGGAGGACATCCAGTCGCGTTCATCCTCTGACGCATAACGATAGGTAAACCGCATTTCGGCGTCACCACCCAGCAATGCGGCCCCTTCACGGGCCAGTCCGGCCTCAATTCCGCTGCGAACCGAACCGACCCCGGCAATTGCCGCGACCCCAAGCGCCAGACAAGACAGGAAAATACCAAACCCGCGCAAACCACCACGCAATTCGCGCCGTGCCAGCCGTGCGGCGATGCGCAGGCTCATTCAGCAGCCTCTTGCGTGGCATCCTCAGCCACCCGACCATCGCGCAGGTGGATCACTCGGTCGCAACGCGCCGCCAGGTCCGGCGCATGGGTCACCAGCACCAATGTCGCACCATGCCGGTCTCGCAACCCGAACAGCAAGTCCATGAGCGCCTTGCCGTTTTCTTCGTCCAGATTGCCCGTCGGCTCATCCGCCAGCAGGATATCAGGCCGGGTTACCGACGCGCGTGCCAGTGCCACCCTTTGTTGCTCGCCGCCGGAAAGCTGGCCAGGATAGTGATCGGCCCGATGACCAAGGCCCACGGTTTCAAGTTCTTCCATCGCGCGCTCGAACGCATTTGCAACACCACCCAATTCCAAAGGTGTCGCAGTGTTTTCAAGCGCCGTCATGGTCGGGATCAAATGGAACGACTGAAACACCACGCCCATATGATCACGGCGCAACCGGGCCAGCGCGTCCTCATCCATCGCCCCCAGATCGTGCCCCAAAGCAGCCACCGTGCCGCCCGTGGCCCGTTCCAATCCACCCATCAGCATCAACAGCGATGATTTGCCGGACCCGGACGGGCCAACCAGACCCACGGTCTCGCCTTTGATCACGTCCAGGGTGATACTGCGCAGAATATCCACCATCCCGGCATTGCCATTCAGCGATAAACGCGCATCTTTAAGGGAAAGAACCGGGTCGTTCATGTTGCAACACCTGTAATTGATTTGTTTTGATATGGAGCCGTGAACCAAATGCGCAAGATGTTTCTGGGGTTTATCTTTGGTTTATTCGGCTTTTTGACCCCCACTTTGCCTTTGACAGCCGAGCCTTTGACCATCGCCGCCATGGGTGACAGCCTGACCCAAGGGTACGGCCTGCCGCAACAGGACGGCTTTGTACCCCAGCTTACCGCATGGTTGCGAGGTCAAGGTGCGGACGTAACCCTGATCAACGCCGGTGTGTCAGGCGACACAACCGCCGGGGGGGCCGCGCGGGCGGGCTGGGCCCTGACGCCCGAGGTTAACGCGTTGATTGTGACCTTGGGCGGCAATGACATCCTGCGCGGCATTGCGCCGGATGTGGCCCGAACCAATATTGAGGTGGTTCTAACGGCGGCGCAGGCGGCCAAGGTGAATGTGCTGCTGATCGGCCTGTCGGCACCGGGCAACTACGGACCGGATTATCAGGCAGATTTCAATGCAATCTATCCTGAACTGGCGACGCAATACGGCGTGTTATACGCTGAAAACTTCCTGTCCGGCGTGATGGGGCCAGACGGTCGGCTGGACCTGAACCTGATGCAGGATGACGCCACCCACCCCAACGCCGAAGGTGTGTCATTGATTGTTCGCGCGCTCGGACCTCACGTTCTGGCGCTGATCACTCAAACCCGCGAAGACGCCCAATCGGGCGGATGAGCGGCCTAAAAAACAAAAAAGGCCGGCCCGCCATAAGCAGCCCGACCCAAATTCAGTTCCCTGGTCCTGGATGGACGCGAGGAAATTAAGCCAGCGAAATGTTGATCGCGGCTTCGCGGCCATCACGGCCAGGCTCGATATCAAAAGTAACTTTTTGGTTGTCGGCCAGACCGGTCAGGCCTGCTTGCTCAACAGCAGAAATATGTACGAATACATCTTTGCTGCCGCCATCGGGAGCGATAAAGCCGAAGCCTTTTGTAGTGTTAAACCATTTGACGGTGCCAGTAGCCATCGTCGTTCTCCTAGATTGTGCTGCCCGCGGAATGCGGCAGGTCGGCAAAGTCAGTGCAAGATCGAAGACTGTGCCGAATAAAGGAGCAGTAGGGTCGATAGCTTAACGTCGCAGGGGGCATATGAGGCTTGCAGATCGTTAAATCAAGGGTTTTTGCATAGTTATCTCCTTAATCGGCCTTTTCCCGCCGGGCTCAGAGCACAGTGACGACGGTTCCGACGGGGACCCTTTCGTATAAATCAATCACGTGTTCATTCAGCATTCGGATACAGCCATTGGACACCGAATGGCCGATTGTTTCGGGGGCTATGGTGCCGTGAATGCGGAAATACGTGTCTACATTATCTTGAAACAGATACAAAGCGCGGGCCCCAAGAGGGTTGTCATCGCCTCCGGGCTGGACATAGGAATTTCCGGCAAACCGGCCATAGGTGTGCGGCGAGCGTTCGATCATTTCCTGTGTGGGTCGCCATGTGGGCCATTCTTTTTTGACCTGAATCGTGGCGGTCCCGGTAAACTCGAGCCCGGCTTTGCCGACACCGACACCATATCGCATTGCTTTGCGGGGGGCGGTGACAAAATAGAGGTAGTAGGATCTTGGTAGGATCAGCAACTGGCCGGGAAGGAATTCTTTCTTGATCCGCACAAGTTGCGGTGTTGGATCAAATTCAGCCGCAGATGCGGTTCGGGCGAATAAGGTTGTAGCGGCCGTTGCGGCCAGAAAATGACGGCGAGACAACATGGTTTGGCCTCCTAATCGTTACAATTTACCCTTGTATCATTGGCGCTGGGTTGGCGCGGG
>DAOUQK010000208.1 GCA_030625695.1 Paracoccaceae bacterium
CGAAGGGTTCTACGACATCTGCAAGGCTCGCCGCCTGACCGGTAAACAGGGCGTGCTGATCCCGAAATCGAATGTTGATCACCTGATGCTGCGCCAGGATGTGGTCGCTGCAGTGGAAAAGGGCCGGTTCCGGATCATTCCCGTTGAGACTGTTGACCAGGGGATCTCGGTTCTGACCGGGGAACCTGCCGGGAAACGGGGCCGCAACGGCAGGTTCCCCGAAGGATCGGTTAATGCGCTGGTGGAACAACGAATGCGTGCCTTCGCAGCCCTGCGCCAAAGTTTCGGACACAACAGTCAGCCAGAGCGGCGCGATCCATGAGATCGCCCCCAGCAACCTCGTCGCCGCGCCGGATCATCATCGCCGCAAGTTGTTATGCGGATGCAACCCGCGCCATCCCGATGGCAGCGGGGCTCGCCCAATGGGCCGGAACCGACCTGCATGGCATCCTTGTCGAACAGGACGAGGCGTTGACGACCGTGGGAATGTTTTCGGCGCGTCTGATCACATCCACAGGCGCACAGGTCGCGGCCCCGACATTGCCACAGATGCGCCGGTCGCTGGCCTCTGATGCGCGCGTCTTTGAAGCGGAACTGGCCAAATTGGCAAACCTCTGTCGCTGGACGTTTGAACGTCTTCAGGGCGACCTCATGGCCCGGATGCGTGCCGCTGCGAAGCCGGGTGATATCCTGCTTGTCGGGCACCACGGGTTTTACCGGCACCTGGGGGCCGTCATGCTGATCCACAGTCCCGGCCAGGCGCAGCACCGAGCCTTTGACATTGCATCAGAACTTGCGCGTAGCCAGAACGCGCCGATTTTTATTTGTGCCGCAATACCCGACCGGAAACAGCGCCGCCTCGTGTCTGCCGAACTTGACGCCATGCTGCGCCGCGCAAACATCCCTGGATCAATTGCGCATATTTTTGATTCAAATGTCGAAATCCTGGACCGGATCAACCGTTCCAGCGCCGTCGCGGTGATCATTGATGCCCAGGCCGGCCCTTTCAAAAGCGACGCCGATATGAGGCTTCTTCTCGATGTGGCCCGATGCCCGCTGGTTATCGTCAGCTCTGAGGACCAGCCAATGTCCTTGGGCCATCACAATCCCGGGCAGGACGGCTAATGCGTATAGTTACATTACTTTGGGTTCAAACGGCACCGGTGGCACCCAGGCACGCATCATCAAGGGCGACCCGGCCCATCAGAGACTAATCTTGGCGAGGTCGCTTGCCCGATTGGTTACGGTGTCGGAATCTTGTCTTTGCGCAAGATCAAGGAAGAGGTGAGGTGATTTGTTATTGATTGGGCTGAGGCAATCTGATCGCGCCCATCTTGATTTTCTGGCTATTGCCATAGTGGCAAAAGACGGGGCATTCTCTTAAGTTATGATCGCACTTGGTCGCTGAGTGATGCCTCTTGCAGAACCGAGCCTGATACAAGCCCTTGCGTGTACCTGAACCCCAACACGGGACAACCGATGAAACAAACCGTGTCAACAGCCCATTCCCTTGCCAGTGATGAGTGCCTTCAGGACTTGAACTGCTCTGTAGCAGGGCTTTCTTCGAGCGAGGCAGCACTGCGTCTGGCGCAGCACGGGCCGAACCGGTTGCCTGCTCCGCCCCGCCGTTCGGTGCTGCTGCGGTTTCTGGCGCATTTCCACAATGTACTGATATACGTTCTGATCGGGGCATCCGCCGTCACGGCGTCACTTGGACATTGGATCGATACCGGGGTGATCCTCGCTGTGGTGCTGATCAACGCTGTAATGGGTTTTGTTCAGGAGGGGCGCGCAGAGAGCGCAATGGCAGCGATCCGCTCGATGTTGGCCCTGCATGCTTCGGTACTTCGGGACGGTAAGCGGGTCAGCACCGATGCAGCCGATTTGGTGCCCGGCGATCTGGTTTTGTTGGAACCTGGCGACAAGGTGCCCGCCGATCTGCGGCTGATCGAAGTCAAAGGCCTGCACACACAGGAAGCCATCCTGACCGGGGAATCGGTGCCGGTGGAAAAGACGACAGACCCCGTGGCCGAAGATACTGATCTGGGTGACCGCAAGCCGATGGCCTTCAGCGGAACGCTGGTCACTGCGGGCAGCGGGCGCGGCGTAGTGACAGCCACCGGGCCGGGAACAGAAATTGGCCGGATCAGCGGCCTTCTCGGCGAGGTCGAGGTTCTGACAACACCTTTGGTCGAACAGATGGACCGCTTTGCCCGCTGGTTGACGGTGCTGATCCTGCTGATCTCGGCTGCATTGCTGGTGTTTGGCTATTTCGTCGAACACATCTCCTTTTCCGATCAGTTCATGGCCGTGGTGGGCCTGGCGGTGGCTGCCATTCCCGAAGGTCTGCCCGCCGTGCTGACGATCACCTTGTCGGTTGGCGTGCAGGCTATGGCAAAACGCAATGCCATCATCCGTCACCTGCCCGCAATCGAGACGCTGGGGGCGGTGTCGGTGATCTGCACCGACAAGACCGGCACACTGACCCGCAACGAGATGATGGTGGCGACCGCGCTCACCGCAGTCGCGCCCTATCGGGTGACGGGCACGGGGTATGCGCCAGACGGGGACATCTCGCCTACACCTTCATCGGGAGCGTTGGACGATCTCGCGCTGGCCGCGCTGCTGTGTAACGAGGCCGCCCTGTCTGAGGTCGAGGGGGTCTGGCATGTGGCAGGCGATCCGATGGAGGGTGCCCTTCTGGCATTTGCGGCCAAGGCGGGGGCCGATCCATCGGGTTGGACCCGGCGGGACGAAATCCCCTTCGACGCGGTGCATCGCTATATGGCGGTCCTGGTGGACAGTCCGGCGAAGGAACGTCTTGCGTTGATCAAGGGGGCTCCGGAGCGGGTTCTGGCGATGTGTGTCGATCAGGCCGGAACTGGTGGCCACGAACGCCTCGATCCTGGCTTCTGGCATAACGAGGCCCACCGGATTGCGTCGGAAGGGCAACGGGTGCTGGCCCTGGCGATGTGCGCCATCGGCACGGACCAGTTGGATGAAGACGATCTGCAAGGGCATTTGACATTGATCGGACTTGTTGGCCTGATCGACCCGCCGCGCGCCGAGGCCATCGCGGCGGTGGCTGAATGTCACAGCGCCGGAATAGCGGTCAAGATGATTACCGGCGACCACCCCGGAACAGCGGCTGCCATTGGTCGCCAGATCGGACTGAAGAACCCCGATACCGTGCTGACCGGGGCCGACCTGGATGGTCTGAGCGACGCGGGTATGGCCATTGCGGTGCAGGATACAAACATTTTCGCCCGCACTTCGCCCGAACACAAGCTGCGGCTGGTCATGGCCCTGCAGGCGGACGGGTTAACAGTGGCGATGACCGGCGACGGCGTGAATGACGCGCCCGCACTGAAACGCGCCGATGCCGGCATCGCCATGGGGGTGAAGGGATCAGAAGCCACCAAGGAGACCGCTGATCTGGTGTTGGCGGACGACAACTTTGCCTCAATCTCAGCGGCGGTGCGCGAGGGGCGGACGGTCCATGACAATCTGCGCAAGGTGATCAGTTTCGAGCTTCCCACCAGTTTTGGCGAGGCCGGGGCGATCATGGTGGCTTTACTGCTTGGTTTGGCTATGCCGGTTTCACCGGTCCAGATCCTCTGGATCAATCTGATCACCGGTATCACTTTGGGGCTGGCGCTGGCGTTTGAGCCAACCGAAGTGGGCACCATGCGCCGACCGCCCCGCCCGCGCCACGCGCCATTGCTGACCGGGGCGCTGATCTGGCATATACTTTTTGTAACGTTGCTGTTCGTGGTAGCGGTTTTCGGGCTCTACACTTACGCGCTTGACAAGGGCTATACTCCTGTCCTTGCACAAACCATAACAATGAACATGCTGGTCGTACTGGAAATCGTCCACCTGTTTTTCATCCGCAATATATTTAGTACCTCGCTGACATGGGCGGCAGTCCGCGGCACGCGGGTGGTATGGATTTGTGTGGCCATCGTGGTTCCGGCGCAGTTTTTCATCACCTACTTGCCGGTGGCGCAACAGATTCTTGGTACTCAGTCTGTTCCCTTGTTCGACTGGGTATTGATCGTGGCCATCGGTGTAGTGTTCTTTGCCATCATCGAAGTTGAAAAACAGCTTCGTCTGAGCCTAACCGCCAACAACGGAACATAACCGATGCGCAAACTTACCCCGAAATGCTGAAACCTTTCGCCTGCGAGCCGACATGAATCCACGCCTTCTGATTTTGATCTATCTTTTCATGGTACTCCTTCCGCTGGGGTTGAGCTGGGTGGGCGGACGCCCGCCCCGTTCGGTCTGGGATGAACTGGCCTCGGGTGCCGGGATGCTGGCCTTTGCCATCATCCTGGCGGAATTCCTGTTGTCAGGGCGGTTCCGCGCGATATCAGCCCGGATCGGCATGGACGTGACGATGCGGTTTCATCAACTTTTGGCACGAAGCGCGTTGGCGCTGGCGCTTGTGCATCCGTACCTCTACCGCGCACCGTTCAACCCGCCGCACCCATGGGATGTTACCCGTCAGTTGACCCTGTCAACGGATGTTGCAGGCATTGTAACCGGTTTTCTGGCTTGGATGTTGCTGCCTGCGCTGGTGTTGCTGGCGGTTGATCGCGAACAGGGTGGGTTTCGCTACGAAACCTGGCGGCTCATGCACGGGCTGGGGGCTGCCCTGGTTGCCGGGCTGATACTGTACCATACGCTGAACTCCGGCAGGTACAGTCAGGACCCAATCCTGGCCCGCGTCTGGATCGGCCTTTTCCTTGTTGCGCTGACCTCGCTGGCCTTCATTTATCTGGTCAAACCGGCTCTGAAACGGCAATCACCCTGGGTCGTGGACGCGGTGCAGTCAATCGGGCTGAACATCTGGGAACTGACGATCGCACCACGCGGACACAAAGGGCTGCGATATCAAGCCGGTCAGTTCGTGTGGCTGAATGTCGGAAGCAGCGCAGCTTCGCTCAACGAAAACCCGTTTTCGATCAGTTCTGCGCCCAAGTCAGGAAACAAATTGCAATTTATCATCAAGGAACTGGGGGATTTCACCCGAACTCTCGGTCAGATCGTCCCCGGAACGCAGGCCTACGTTGACGGTCCGCACGGTAATCTGGTGATCTCGGGGCGTACCGAACCCGGAATTGCCCTGATTGCCGGGGGCGTGGGCATCGCGCCCCTGTTGGGCATCCTGCGACAGTTGCACCACGATAAGGACACGCGCCCGACTGCACTGATCTATGGCAACCGCGTTGAGGCGCAAATTGTCTGTCGCGATGAACTGGAAACGCTGGCTTGCGAGCATGGTACCAAAATCGTGCACGCGCTGTATGAGCCACCCGCGGATTGGACAGGCCATGTCGGCATGTGCGACGCCGATCTGATCCGCCGGGTTTTCGGTCGATCAGAAATGCGCCAGTGGTTATTCATTCTGTGCGGCCCGCCAATAATGATGGAAGTGGCCGAGGAAACACTGATTGGCATGGGTGTTCCTGCACGTCAGATACTGTCAGAGAGGTTCAACTATGAGTAATCGTTTCTCAAATCTGTCGGGACCAAAACGCCACCTGATCACTTACAGGCTATTCAACCTCACAATAGTCTTGGCCTTGGTGATCTTTGCGCTGCGGGGATGAGTTTCACGCCACCTATAGACTTCATTTCCCGACACGGGTGTTGCATGTCGTTGCCGACCAGCGCGTTTCCTGGTCTAGTTTCATGGGGGTCCCGGTTATTTGACGCGGTGTCGATTAACAGTCCGCCTAATTACTACCATCCGGACAGAATCTACTCCGTTGATTTCGTGTAATTTTTCCACACGACTCTTCAAACGTTGAGGTGGCGTTGAGGTAAACTGATCTACGGAAGATCATTCAATCATAAACATTTTGGCCATTCGCAGGACCTCTGCCAGTGTCTTGCGTCTGCAATTTGGCGACTGAATTTTCAACTGAGCCGCTCTGGCGAGCGCGCCGGGCGGTTAGCGGAACGGTTTGAAAATCAGGAGAAGGTAAATGAAATCCAACACAGGATGCTTATGGCTGCGGCTCGTCGGCCTCGTGATCGGGGCGAGCTTGTTGAGCGCCTGTGCGACGGTCAGTTCTGAACAAGACATAGGTGCCTGTCCGCCGGTGGTGGAATATGACGCGGGTTTTCAGGCTCAGGCGGCAAAGGAAGTGCAGGCATTGCCAAAGGAAACGGCGATTGTGGAAATGCTAAACGACTATGCGGTTATGCGGGACCAAGCGCGAGCGTGCCCCATTTGACCGCCAACTCCAACGGCGACGAGCGATTCCTCCACCCGATTCTAGGCAGACTTTCTGCCATTGGGCAGCTTTGCCTTTCCTGAGCATTTCGGATACCGCACACATCCCAGAAACCGGCCATAGCGACCAGAGCGTTCTACCAGCCAGCCATCAGCGCAGGTTGGGCAAGCTGGGAATTTCTTCCCACAGGAACATGTGGCGTCTGAAGCAGTACTTTCTCGTGAAGGCATGCCCTTTTCACATTCGGAGCAAGTCGGGGCAAAATTACCGCATAGCTGTTTGAATCGCCCCGGGTTTACCGGAGAGTGTTTTGTTCAAATGTCAGGCAACTTTATCAAGGTCGTTCAAGTTTTCATAGAAGGCCTCCTCTGCTTCTTGTGGCGTGATGTATCCGATGGCGCTGTGTAGGCGTTCGGTGTTGTACCAGTTCACCCATTTCAGGGTTTCCCATTCGACCCGTCCGACGGTTTTCCATGGGCCGAGGAAGTTGATGACTTCGGTTTTGAACAGGCCAATCGTGCTTTCGGCCAGCG
>DAOUQK010000115.1 GCA_030625695.1 Paracoccaceae bacterium
GTTAATAGGTCGCCCGCCCGCCGGAGAGATCAAACACCGCCCCGGTCGAGAAAGAGTTTTCCTGGCTGGCGAGCCACACAATCATATCCGCCGCCTCGGCCACTTCCAGAAATCTGTTGCGGGGAATTTTCGACAACATGAAATCGATATGCTCCTGACTCATCTGGTCAAAAATTGGCGTGCGCGCCGCCGCCGGGGTCACACAGTTGACCCCGATATCGTACCCCGCCAATTCCTTGCCCAGTGACTTGGTAAACCCGATCACCCCGGCTTTGGATGCCGAATAGGCGCAGGCGTTGGGATTGCCTTCTTTTCCGGCAATGGACGCAATGTTGACAATCCGCCCATAATTCTGCGCCTTCATCGCGCCAATCACCGCCTTGTTGACATAGTAGGTGCCGTTGAGGTTGATATTGATGACTTGCCGCCAAACATCATTGTCATAGTCTTCTACCGTCGCGTTCGGGCCAGCGATGCCTGCGCTGTTGATCACCGCATCAATCCGACCAAACCGGTCAAGTGTTTGACTGGCTGCATTTTGCACCTGCGCGGCATCAGCAATATCGCAATGAATTACCGCCCCTTCCAAATCCTGTCCCAGATCGGACAATGCTTTTCGCGCGGGGGCGTCCTGAACATCCCAGACCACCACAGTGGCGCCCGAGGCCTGCAATTTCTTCACAACGGCCAATCCGATGCCTTGCGCGCCACCGGTGACCACTGCAATCTGACCTGAAAAATCTGTATTCTTTGACATTCGTCTCTCCTTCAACTTGCCCAAGTTGCGTTTGGTTTGGGCTATGCGTTTGAACATCCAACAGACGACCTGAGCACGATTTCGTCAAGTTACCTGAGGAATGCAGCAAAGCCATCTTTCGGTTACAAATTCATTTCCAGCCAATAGGGTTGATGATCCGAGGCCGGACAGGTCTGATCAATCCGAACGGACTTGATTTTATTGGCCAGGTCAGGGCTGACAAATGCGTAATCCAGTCGACGGCCGCTTTTGAAGTCGTCCTCTTCGTCGAACCAGGTTATGCTGTTTTCTTCGTCATTGCCGCAGCGTGTCCAACTGTCGACCCAATGGTCACTGGTCGCCAAACGTCCATAGTAATAGTCTGACTTGCCAACAATCCGGTCATATTCCTCGCAGTTGGGTGTCAGATTGAAATCCCCCATTATAATGAAGCTTTTTGGCGTTGGGGGTATAGGAAAGCCGTTCCAGGTCGTGCCCGTCATGCAACCACCTTCGCTCACAGTGGCGAAAAGCTTTGGCACCAGCCAGTCCAATTGCATACGGCGCGTTTGGCTGCGCAAATGATTCAGATGCGTCACGTAAATTCTGATCGGTCCACCGGGGGCGGCAATAAATGCCTCTAACACACCGTTTTGCATGTCGAAATTATCAACGCTTCCGGTGCGCGGCAAAATCAACGCCCGTTTCGATGAAATCGGCCAGCGCGACAGCACCATATTGCCAAACTCCAGGCGTTTGGAAACCGCTTGGCCGTTTTCAATCTTGGACCCAAGGTCCACGTCAATCGATGACGCATAGGACCAGTAATATTCGGGCAACAATTCCGCGATCCTTGCGGGTTGATCCGCGTCAGGTACATCCGGCATATTGCGCGTAACCTCTTGCAGCCCGATGATATCAGCGCCCCGAACCGCATCAACAATGCGGTCAAGATCAAATGCGCCGTCTTTGCCTTTTGAATATTGGATGTTGTAGCTGACTATTTTCATTATGCATTCCGATTTTCTGTTTATTTCCCCTAGCAATAATTTCGCCCGGGTGCCAACATATTTGCGCCACTGGGATTGTCAGGTTGTTTCCGGCCAGAATCCGCAGGTGGCCGCATTTTGCCCAAGTATAATTGATCCGAACGGATACCGTTTCGCCGCAAGCGGATAATCAGCCCTTGGCGCACAGGAAATCGGTTGTTATCATCAGCTAACGACAACCACGGGACGTTTCATGCGCCACACTCTGCCCATCGCCCCACAGTTCTATGTGACGGCCCCCCAGCCCTGCCCCTATCTGGACGGCAGGATGGAGCGCAAGCTGTTCACGGCTTTGCAAGGCGATAGTGCGGCCAAACTCAACAACGCCCTGTCCCAGCAAGGGTTCCGGCGCTCGCAGAACGTGTTGTACCGCCCGTCCTGCACCGATTGCGCCGCTTGTCTTTCGGCCCGCATAAAGGTGGCCGATTTTCAACCAACGAAAAGCCAGAAACGAACGTTACGGCGGGGCCACGAGATTATTCGCAAAGCGTCTTCACCCTGGGCCACCGAAGATCAATACGACCTGTTTCGCTCTTACCTCGGGGCGCGCCATGCCAATGGCGGTATGGCGGATATGGACGTCTATGAATTCTCGGCGATGATCGAAGAAACCCCGGTGCGCAGCCGGGTAATCGAATATTTCGAGTCTGAGAATAAATCGTTGATCGCCGTCAGCCTGACAGATGTACTCAAAGACGGGTTGTCGATGGTGTATTCGTTTTTCACCCCGCATATGCCGAGCCATTCGCTTGGCACCTATATGATCCTTGATCATATCAACATCGCCCGTGAGGCGGATTTGCCGTATGTCTACCTTGGCTATTGGGTGCCGGGCAGCCCCAAGATGGACTACAAGGCCAAGTTCTCGGGGCTCGAGGTATATTCCGGCGGGCAATGGCGCGTGATGTCCGACCCGGCGTCTTTCAAGCCTGACAACCACCCGCTGTCAACCGACCCGATTGCCGAACAGGTCGCCAATATTCAACTTCCGGATGACAGATCAACCTGACGGCCTGACGCCCGCGGGGGGCGGCGATCAAAATGAAATTTTGAGCGCCGCTTGGGGGCTGCAAGCCTCCTTACTTTATCCAGCAAGAGGCCCGGAACGGGCCTCTTTCCGTTGGATCACCTCTACGTTCAAACCAACTCCGCGTCCGTCATGATCCCGGCCAGCGACAGCATCCGCAAAGGCCAGACGTGGCGGCTTTTCAACGTCATCAGGTCGATTTATGCGGCAAATTGTGAACGCCTGAGATCACGATCATTCACGTCCAACCCAAGCATTTTGCCGGAACACCGCAATCATGGTTTACCAAACTCAGGATTTGCGCAATGTATCAGGGGCACGGCCATCCATGCCCTTTCGTTTTCGCAAATTGACAGGTTGAACATCATGACCCAGAACACCACTAATATCACCGCCAACTCTCCGGCCGCCCGCGACATCGCCTCGCATCTGCACCCCTTTACCAACCTTGCGGCCCACCCGGACAAGGGCCCGCATATCATCAGCCGGGGTGACGGCATCTATGTTCACGACGACGACGGGAAAAAGTTCATCGAAGGGCTTTCCGGGCTTTGGTGTGCCTCGCTTGGGTTTTCGGAGCCACGCCTGGTCGAGGCCGCAACCCGCCAGATGCAGGCTCTGCCGTTCTATCACAACTTTGCCCACAAAGCGGTCGAACCGGCGATTGAGCTGGCGGATTATCTGGTCAAACACGCGCCTGTGCCGATGTCCAAAGTGTTTTTTACCAACTCAGGCTCTGAGGCGAATGATACGCAGGTAAAACTGGTCTGGTATTACAACAACATTCTGGGCCGCCCGGAAAAGAAAAAGATCATTGCCCGTCACGGTGCGTATCATGGCATCACCGTGGCCGCGGCCTCGCTGACTGGGCTGCAATACGCCCATAACGCCTTTGACGTGCCGATCAATAATATCATGCACACCGACTGCCCGCATTTCTATAAATACGGCGAAGAGGGCGAAAGCGAAGAGCAATACGCCACCCGCCTTGCCGCCAATCTGGAAGAGTTGATCATGACCGAGGGGCCGGATACGGTCGCTGCCTTTATTGCCGAGCCGTTTCTCGGGGCTGGTGGGGTGATTGAACCGCCCAAAGGGTATTACGAGAAAATCCAGCCAATTCTGGAGCAGCACGATATCCTGTTCATTGTCGACGAGGTGATCAGCGGATTTTACCGTACCGGCAATATGTTCGCGACTGAAACCTACGGGCTAAAGCCCGACTTGATGACCATGGCCAAGCAATTGTCTGCCGCCTATCTGCCGATTGGAGCGGTGATGATGAGCGAGAAAGTTCATGAGGCTTTGGTCGAGGGCAGCCGCAAGTATGGCGTCTTTGGCACCGGGTTCACCTATTCCGGCCATCCGGTTCCGGCGGCGGTCGCACTGGAAACGCAAAAGATTTATGACGAGAGGGACATTGGCACCCATGTCAAATCTGTCTCAATCCGGTTCCAGCAACGCCTTGCGGGACTGCGCGATCACCCATTGGTGGGTGAAGTGCGCGGACTTGGCCTGATTGGCGCGGTTGAACTGGTGGCCGACAAAGACGCGCGGCGCAACTTTGATCCGAAACAGGGCGTCGGGGCACATGCGGTTGACCGGGCGATGGAGCACGGGCTGATTGTGCGCGGGTTGGTCAATGATACGGTGGCCTTCTGCCCGCCGCTGATCATCACAGACACACAGGTGGACGACATGTTCGACATTTTTGAGCGCGCGCTTGAGGATACAAATGGTTATGTCGCCGATTTGTGAACCCAACGACCACTACACTGGTTAGGCGGGCATTACCCGTCTAAGTAGACATGTTAAATATGACATGTCTACTTAGACGGTGCAAATCAGTTGAAATCGGTGGTTGTCCGGCTCGGATTGACAGGGCGTTGCCTAATCAGGTTGATTGCACTGCCCCTCTGCCGCATTGTAGGCAAAAATGCGAGGCAGAGATATCATGACCCTGACAAGACGCTACGTCGCCCTTGGTATCGGCGCGCTGACACTGTCCGCCTGCACTGGCGGCACCGCCCCTGCGTCCCGCAAACCAGCACCGCAAATGCGCGCCGTGCCCAATGCCGATTACGACGCATGGGTCGCCGGGTTTCGTACGCGCGCCGCCGCACGCGGGGTCAGCCAATCGACGCTGTCTTCAGCATTTCGCAGCGCTGGCTTTCTGCCGGACGTGATCGAACGGGACCGGAACCAGACCGAATTCACCCGCACGCTGGAAGACTATCTTGCCATCGCCGCCTCGGACGACCGGATTTCAACGGGGCGCGCCAAACTGCGCAGCCACGGCGCGGTTCTGTCGCAAATCGAGGCAAAGTATGGCGTTGAAGCCCGGGTTGTCACCGCGATCTGGGGCCTGGAAAGCCGGTATGGTGAACGACGCGGCAATGTGCCGGTGATCTCGGCCTTGTCCACGCTGGCGTTTGACGGCCGACGCGGGGCGTTTTTTGAGAGCCAGCTGATTGCCGCCTTGAAAATCCTGCAAAATGGCGACGTGAGTGTGGCCAACATGACCGGCAGTTGGGCCGGGGCCATGGGCCATACCCAGTTCATTCCGACATCATATCAGGCCTTTGCCGTCGATTTTCGCGGCGACGGCCAGCGCGATATCTGGTCGGATGATCCGACCGACGCGTTGGCCAGTGCTGCCGCTTACCTCAAACGCTCGGGCTGGACCAAAGGCCAGCCTTGGGGCGTCGAAGTGCGCCTGCCGGACGGGTTTAACACCGCTCTGACCGGGCGCGGCAAAAACCGCAGCACCACCGAATGGGCGGCCCAGGGCGTGCGCGATATGAATGGTGCCAAGGTGCCCAACCATGGGGCGGCATCAATCCTGATTCCGGCCGGTGCTACGGGTCCGGCTTTTATGGTGTTCAGGAATTTTACGGTCATAAGCCGTTATAACAATTCAGTTTTATATGTCATCGGCATTGGTCACTTGTCTGACCGGCTGATTGGTGGTCCGCCGGTCAAAGGTACTTTTCCGCCCGATGCGCAAGGCATGACCATAAGCGACCGCAAAGAGCTGCAACAGCGTCTGACGGCAGCCGGATTTGACACCGATGGCGCCGACGGGGTGATCGGCACCAATACCCGTAAGGCGATCAGCGACTATCAGCAGGCAACGGGGCTTGCGGTGACCGGCGAGCCATCACTGGCGCTATTGAAACATCTACGTTAGGTCCAGAAACTCTGCCACTTCCGATCCAAATAACGCGCCATGTTGACGCGGGCATTAATCCTCTGCAAACTGAATGAACCGGAAATTTTGGGCAGCTTTGCGTTTGGCACCCGTCGCAATATTCGAATCTGGTCCGGATCATCTGCCGATCTGCGTGATTTGCGCAGGCGGGTGGGTTTGGCAGGCTGAATCTGCTGTCCTGACGGGCTGACTGAAAGGAAATCACAGGAATCTGCATAAAACTATTGAAAACAGTTCAAAAACAAGCGTTTGATCTAAGCACGCGCAAGCGTTGCGAACAAACGCACATAATAACCGACTAGGGAGAAAACTATATGAAACGAATTCTGCTAACCGGGGTCGCCTTAAGCGCCCTGGCCGGGGCTGCCAATGCTGGCTGTTCCGGTATCACTGTTGCGGACATGCAGGGTGTTGCACCCGGCGCATTCCCGCAGCAATTTGAGCTGAGCACCTATGAAGCCAACGCGGGCTGTACGCTGGAGTATTCGGCCAACCCCGACATTGCTTCGATGAACAAGCGCATTCAGGGCAACCCCGAATTGCCTGCGCTGGCTGATCGTCTGCCGTCCGAGCCGCTAGTGGTCACACCATACGACGCAATCGGCACTTATGGTGGCACGCTCGATATCATGTCGAACGCCACTGAGGCTGGCACATCCGACATGATGTCGATCCGCCACGTCAACCTTCTGCGGTATTCTGACGATCTTCAGACCATCGTGCCAAACGTCGCCAAAGGATGGGAGTGGAACGAAGATTTCACTCAGCTGACATTCTTCTTGCGCAAGGGCCACAAATGGTCGGACGGAGCACCGTTTGGTGCGCGTGACGTGAAATTCTGGTATGACAACCTGGCGACCGACACGAATATCCGGGAAAAGCCCAAGGATTATGTGCTGGTTGGCGGCGAGACCATGGAGCTTGTCGTGGTTGACGAGCAAACCATTCAGTTCAACCTGCCGTCACCTAAGCCGGGCCTGTTGTCGCATTTTGCCAACCACTATGCGCAAGGCTTTCAGCCAATGCATTTGCTGGGTGAATATCACCCCGATGTGGTTGGTGTGGAAACGGCCGATGCAAACGCCAAGGCAATTGGTTTTGAAACTGGCTATGACGTGATCGGCGCCTATTGGGGTGCATCTGACTGGATGGACACACCAACGCCGATGCTGGCCAATCCAGACAAGGTCGCGGGCATGCCGTATGCGGCCCACCCGACCCTGGAGAGCCACATTGTAATCGCTGAGACTACGGAAGGCCGCCACTTTGTTGCCAATCCGTATTTCTTCATGGTCGATACAGCCGGCAATCAGCTTCCGTATATCAGCGAGCAAGACGAACTGTTCGTTTCGGAAACCGAAGTGCGTCTGCTGAAACTGGTCAATGCCGAGGTCGACTATAAGACCCAGGCGCTTAACCTTGACGATGTGCCACTGCTGCTGGAAAATCAGGAAAAGTCCAACTTCTCCGTAGATATCAAGCCGCAGATTCGTACCGGTACATTTTCGTTCAACGTGACGTCGGATGATCCGGCAAAACGTGATCTGTTTGGCAATCTGAAGTTCCGTCAGGCGATGTCTGTTGCGATCAACCGCGCCGAGATTAACGAAGTGGCGTTCTTTGGTCTGGGGACAACCAACCAGTATGTGCCGTTCTCGCCGCAGCCTTCGTTCGTTTCGGACGACATGTTGCAGCATTACGCACAGTTTGATCAGGCTCTGGCAAATTCCCTGCTGGACGAGATCGGCATGGTCGACACCGACGGTGACGGCATGCGTGAGATGTCCAATGGCGAAGCGCTGGTTCTGAACCTGCAATTTGCCACCCAGGGCATTTCCAGCAAACTGGTCGAACTGGTTGGCCAGTCCTGGAAAGACGTGGGCGTGAACGCGGTGGTCAAGGAAGTTACCACCGACGAATACCGTTCGGCTCAGTCTGCCAACCAACTGGATGTGACCATGTATGCCAAAGGCATGCCGCTGGCCGTTATCCTTGGCAACTCGGAACTGTTCACACCGCCGTTCGAGAACTACTTTGGCATGCGTACAGCGATGTTGTGGTCCGAGTATATCGACTCCAAAGGTGCATCTGGTGTGAAACCACCAGAGTGGGTTGATACCATGGGCACCGACATTCTGGCGTTCCAGTCGGCAATTGCCGGGTCGGATGAATCCAACACGCTGGGGGCCAAACTGGTTCAGTCGATGGTTGATAACCTGCTGTTCATCGGCACTGTCAAAGCGGCAGCACCGGTTTATCACTCGAACAAGCTGGTCAACTTCCCCGAGTTCCAGACCGCGTCTTATTCCTACTACTGGTCCTACCCGTATCGTGGGGCTCAGTGGTCGCTGAGCGAATAAGCCTGATCTGACATGACATTGTCGCGGGCAACCTTAGGGATGCCCGCGACACACCAATAAAAAAGCAGCAAAACAAGCTGACCATCTTTCGCGGGGAGCGAACGCAATCACATGGTACAATTTCTAAGATTTGCCGCAGTACGCGCCGCACTGGCCATTCTGACACTTATCCTGGTGTCGTTTATCGTCTTCTCACTGATGGAACTTGTGCCCGGCGATTGCGCCGAGCGATACTTGTCGTTCAAGAACTCGCAAGGGTCGGTCATCACCGCCGCCGATGTTGACGCCGAACGCGTCCGTCTTGGCCTGAACCGCCCCTATGTCGAACGCTGGGGCACCTGGATCATCAACGCCTTTCAGGGTGAATTTGGTGACAGTTGTATCCAACGCCTGAACATCAGCCAGCTTCTGGGTCAGAAATTCTGGCTGTCGCTGGGTATCTGTCTCGCCTCGCTGTTGCTGGCCTATCTGATCGCCATTCCGGTTGGCATCCTGGCCGCCACATCCAAGAACGCTTTCCTCAACAACTCCTTGCGGTTGGTCAGCTACATGGGTCTGGCACTGCCAAACTTCCTGCTGGCGCTGATGATCATGTTGTTCTCGACCGTGTATTTCGGCGACAGCCTGACCGGGCTGTTTAGCAAGGAGTTGCGCGATGCACCTTGGTCGTATGACAAAGTCATGGATTTCCTTGGCCACGTCTGGTTGCCGATCTTCATTCTTGGCTGGTCGGCCACTGCCTTTGCCATTCAGACCGTGCGCGCCCTGATGTCGGACGAGGTGGGCAAGCTTTATGTCACCGCCGCCGCCGCACGCGGTGTGACGGGGCGCAGATTGTTGTTACGCTATCCGGCGCGCCACGCGCTGACGCCGATCATCAACTCGCTTGGGTTTGATTTGAACCGGATATTCAACGAACTTCCGGTTGTGGCGCTGATCCTGACCCTGACCGAAGCCGGGTCCCTGTTGATCGAAGCCTTGGCACGGTCCAACGATCAGCAATTGGCCGGGGCGATCATCTTTATGTTGACCGCCAGTATCGTGACCCTGAATTTCGTCACTGATATCATCCTCGCAATTGTCGACCCGCGCATTCGCCGCAGTATTCTGGGATAGATGTCATGACAGATACAACAAACACAGACGCAAACGTCGACCAGAAAACCAAAGAGGCGTATTTCACTGCCTCGCAAGGGCAATTGATCTGGGCAAGGTTCCGCAAACAAAAGGCCGCCATGATTGGCGCCTGGGTGTTGATTATCCTGATCCTGTCGGGGCTGTTTGCGCCATTCCTGACGCCCTATGATCCGACCATTGCCGGGCGTGACAAGGATTATCAGAACGGCGCGCCGGAGATTCCCAAGTTTTGGGATGAAAACGGTTTTTCCATGCGGCCGTTTATCTATACAACGTCGCGCGAACGTTCGATCAAGACCAACTTTCGCTGGGTGTCCAAGATTGACCGCGACGCAAGGCGGTATGTGGTTCTGTTCCCGCAGGGCGACAAATACAAACTGTTTGGCATGACGTTTGAGACGCATCTGTTTGG
>DAOUQK010000305.1 GCA_030625695.1 Paracoccaceae bacterium
ATTGGGCTGGCCGTGAATGAAAATCTCGCCGCCTGGTTTTTCGCCCAATGCTTTGGCCTCGGCCACATCATTGGTATCGGGATATGAAATGCCCAGCGACAAGTGATAGCTGCTGTTGGGGTTGCGCCGGTTGATGATATAAGTTCCCTCGGGCGTTTTGCCGTCGCCTTCGATCTTTTTGTCACCGACAGGGGCAAATCCCAGATCAAAGCGATATTGCTTTAACACCTGCGAATGGTGCAACAGATACAAGCGACGTTCGCCTTTGTTGACGAACACTGATGTGACTTTGGGGCCACTATAGCTTTGAAATTTGCTGGTGGCGCACCCGGATACTGCCAAGGTTGCGACCATGCCCGCTCCGAAAATGCGACGTTTCATGGGAATATTCCGCCTGATTGCCTCAATAATCTGCCTACCTTACCGCAGTTCGATTGCGAAATCACTTTTTCGCGTTACTAGACGTAAAAGACGCCGCCAATTCGGTATGCACTGACCACCGAAACTGATCAACCACCTGTAACCAGCCCAGATCATACCCTGCATCCGTCAGGGTTTTGGCATCGCGGGCAAAGGTCACCGGGTTGCAGGACACATAAGCAATGCGTGCCACCTGTGCCTTGGCCAGTTCCGCCACCTGAGCGGCGGCCCCGGCGCGCGGCGGATCCAGAACAACGGTGTCAAATTTTTCCAACTCATCCACCAGCAACGGGCGGCGGAACAAGTCACGCGCCACAGATGTGATATGCTTCAAGCCAGTGGCCCCGCGCCAGCCTTGATCAAGGGCCTGAACCATTTCGTCATCACCTTCGACCGCCAGAACCTCGGCCCCGCGCGCCAACGGCAGGCTGAACGTGCCACAACCGGCAAACAGGTCAGCAACACGGGTAGCACCTTCGGCAATCTCGCAAACCGCTGCCACCAAAGCCTCCTCGCCTGCATCCGTCGCCTGCAAAAACGCGCCCGGGGGCGGCACCACTTTTGCCGTGCCAAACACTTGCGTCGGGGGTGCGGCCATGGCGATCACATCGCCGTCCCATGAAAGTCGCGCAACATGATGCGCCTGTGCCACCTGCGCCAAGTTTTGCTGCAACGGGCCATCCAGCGGTTTACCGCCCATCACTGATACATCAAGTCCCTCGCGACTCTCTGTCAACGTGACCGCCAATGCGCCTTTGCGACTTGCCCCCTGCATCGCTAATGCCTCGGCGACTTTCATTCCGGCGACAAGTCCCGGCTGCAAAAGCTGGCAATCCGGAACCGGTGTAATCACGTCAGACGCACGGCCATAAAACCCCGACATCGCGCCCTTTTTGGTCCGCCTTACGGCCAACGTCGCCCGACGCCGCGACCGGGCCGGGGACGTCAGCAAAGGCCGCATATCAGGCTCCAACCCGTGCGATTCCAACGCCGAACGCACCAGCCCTATCTTCCAATCCGCCACAAATTCGTCCGAAGCATGTTGCAGCTGGCACCCTCCGCAGGCTTTGTAATGGCGGCACGGCGGCGACACCCGCGACTCGGACGGCGTTATAATCCTGACTTCGCCCAGCTGAGCACCCGTCAGCACGCCGCTAACCACCTCGCCCGGCAGGGTGCGCGGCGCATAGACCGGCCCGTCAGCAATGCCATCGCCCTGATGACCCAGCCGGTTGATAGTAACTTCGGTATTCATCACTTTTGTCCGACCCTATTCCGCAGCTTCTGTGCGAATAAACCCGCCCGACTGACGATTCCAGAACTTTGCGTACATACCATCCTGCGCCAATAACCCGTCATGAGAACCACTTTCAACTATCCGCCCATCATCCATCACAATAATCCGGTCCATTTCGGACAGGGTCGAAAGCCGGTGCGCAATCGCCAGAACCGTTTTGCCCTGCATCACCCGGTGCAACGCCACCTGTATCGACGCCTCGACCTCGCTGTCCAGCGCGCTTGTCGCCTCGTCCAGCACCAAAATCGGCGCGTCCTTTAAAATGGCACGGGCCAGGGCAATCCTTTGCCTCTGCCCGCCCGACAGCTTCACACCCCGTTCGCCCAGATGCGCCTCATAACCTTGCCGTCCTTTATGATCCTCAAGCGTCAAAATGAATTCATGCGCTTCGGCTTTTTGCGCCGCCTCGATCATTTCGGCCTCGGACGCATCCGGGCGGCCATAAAGGATATTCTCGCGCGCGGACCGGTTAAACATCGCCGTTTCCTGCGTCACCATGCCTATCGACCGGCGCAAGCTGTTTTGGGTAACGCCCTCCAAATCCTGCCCATCAATGCGGATCTGTCCATTTTCGCCCTTATAGAGCCGTAACATCAATGAAACCAGCGTCGATTTCCCAGCCCCCGAAGCACCAACAATCCCCAGCTTTTCACCTGCTGCGATGGTCAGATCAATGTCCTGCACCCCGCCCACATTGCGGCCATAGGCAAACCCGACCTTGTCGAACACAATCTCTCCGTTCGGCACCACCAAATCAGGCGCATCAGGCGCATCAGGCAAACGGGTACGCGGGGTCAGCGTGTTCATTCCATCTTCGACCTCACCCAGATTGGCATAGATAATCATCAGCGTGAAACTGACCCATCCGGTCATTTGCGCGATCCGGATCGCCACCGCCCCTGCCGCGACGATATCGCCTTTGGTTGCCTGCCCATCCTGCCACAACATCAACGCCCCACCGATCAGCAACACCGGCAACACCCCGGCCAGCGTCATCAGGCAAAACCGGAACGCCGCCGCCATCTTGCCAAACGCCACCGAGTGGTCGCGAAACCCCCGCATTGCGCCCAGTGCCGCGCGGTCTTCGTGGTCGGCGTGGGCGAACAATTTGACCGTTTTGATGTTGGTGATCGTATCCACCACCTGCCCCGACACCATGGCGCGGGACGATGCGCGATTGGCCGCCAACACCCGCACCTTGGGCAGGAACCAGCGGATCAGGGCGAAATAGGCCACCAGCCAGATCAGGAACAACCCGTTGATGCGATAATCAATGCTGGCGATCAGCAACATCGACCCCAGCAATGACGCCAGCGCGAAGGCCACCACGTTGATCGCCTCCGAGGTAATCTCGGTCACTGCCCGCGCCGTCTGCATCTGTTTCTGCGATATCCGCCCGGCGAAATCATCGTCAAAGAACGTCACCGACTGGCCCAATGTCCAGCGATGCAAGCGCGACAACACCAAAGGCGTCAGGTTTGGCTGGACTATGATGGCATTTGTCGCCGCTGTCAGACCAAACAACACCGGTCTTGCAATAACGAAAAACCCGGCTGAAAACGCCAGTATCGCTATATTAGAACCGGTAAAATACACCCCCGGCTCCACCCCGATGGTCGAGTCCACAACCAGCCCAAGGATATACGCTGTCCCTGCCTCAAACATCCCGACCATGGCCGACAAGATTGTCGCCAGCATGATCGCAGGCCAGGCCCCCGACAGGCACCAGCCCATGAACGCCCGCAACGTTTGCGGCGGTGCGCCGTTGGCCGGTCTGAATGCCTCGATCCAGTTTTCTATCTTCATTCCACCGCCTCCGGGGCCAGGAATCCGCCAGACTGCCGCGCCCAGAAACTGGCATAAAGCCCCGCACTGGCCAACAGTGCCTCGTGCGTTCCATCCTCGACAATCCGCCCTTGATCCATCACCAGAATACGGTCCATCTGGGCGATGGTTGATAGGCGGTGGGCGATGGCGATCACTGTCTTGCCCTTCATCATTCCGTACAACGTATCTTGAATCGCCGCCTCAACCTCGCTGTCCAGCGCACTTGTTGCCTCGTCCAGCAACAGGATCGGCGCGTCCTTAAGAATCACTCTTGCCAACGTCACCCTTTGGCGCTGGCCGCCGGACAGCTTTACCCCCCGCTCGCCCACTTGCGCGTCATAGCCCAGCCGCCCTTGCGGATCGGCCAGATCGTGAATGAATTCATCCGCTTCGGCCTGCCTGGCAGCGGCGCGCATCTGATCCTCTGAGGCATCCGGACGCCCGTAAAGGATGTTGTCACGAACCGAGCGGTGCAACAGCGAACTATCCTGCTGCACCATGCCAATCTGACTGCGCAGGCTATCTTGAGTCACCTGCGAAATATCCTGACCGTCGATCAATATCTGGCCGGATTCGATATCGTAAAACCGCAATAACAGCTTTACCAGGGTCGATTTTCCGGCCCCCGACCGGCCAATCAATCCGATCTTTTGCCCCGGCTCAATGATCAGATCAACCCGATCCAACCCCCCCGACTTGCGGCCATAATGATGGGTCAGCCCGCGCAGCTCGATCCGTCCCTTATCCAGTTCCAACGCTTTGGCCTCGGTATCGTCAACCAAATCAATCGGTTGCGCAATTGTTTCCATCCCCTCGGCCACCACGCCCAACTGGCGAAAGAATGACGTCAGCGCCCACATGATCCAGCC
>DAOUQK010000209.1 GCA_030625695.1 Paracoccaceae bacterium
AGTTCAACATCCTGATGCGTGACTTTCTGGCAAAGCATCTGGGCACATGGAAACCGGGTGATGCATCGAAAATAAACGGACGCCGACGCGCCAAACCTGCAAAACGTGCACTCTACCTTTCCTCGCCCATTGGCCTCGGCCATGCACGGCGAGATCTGGCAATCACACGCGAACTCCGCGCCTTGCACCCCGACCTTCGGGTGGATTGGCTGGCGCAAGACCCGGTCACCCGGTTCCTGGAGGCCAACGAAGAAACCATCCACCCCGACAGCGCCCGACTGGCAAACGAGTCTGAACATATCGAAGAAGAAAGCGGCGAACATGACCTGAACGCGTTTCAGGCGATCCGCAATATGGACGAAATACTGGCCAAGAATTTCATGGTTTTTCAGGATGCCGTCGAAAGCGACGACTATGACCTGATCATCGCCGATGAGGCCTGGGATGTGGACCATTACTGGCATGAACACCCGAACCTGAAAAAGGCCCCAATGGCGTGGCTCACTGATTTTGTCGGCTGGGTGCCAATCCCGGATAACGGCGCGCACGAGGCGTTTTTGACCAGCGATTACAACGCCGAAATGATCACCCACGTCGAGGATCATCCAAACCTGCGGGACCGGGCGATTTTCGTTGGCAATCCATCCGACATCATCCCGCACAGTTTTGGTACCGACCTGCCTGAAATGCGCGATTGGGTGCCCAAACATTTTGATTTCTGCGGCTATATTCTGGGCCAGCATCCCAATGGTTTTGGCGAGCGGGCCGAATTGCGTGAGAAGTTCGGCTATCAAAATGGTGAAAAGGTCTGCATCGTCACCGTTGGAGGCTCCGGCGTTGGCGGCAACCTGATCAGGCGTATTCTGGCGGCCTATCCGATGGCCAAGGCCGCGATCCCTGAACTGCGGATGATCGTTGTCACCGGTCCGCGTCTGGACCCGGCGGGGTTCAAATTTCCCAAAGGGGTAGAGGTGCGCCGTTTCGTGCCAGACCTGGACCGCCATCTGGCGGCCTGCGATCTGGCGCTGGTGCAGGGCGGGTTGACAACGTCGATGGAACTGGCCGCAGCCGGCACGCCGTTCCTGTATTTCCCGTTGAAAAACCATTTTGAGCAGAACTTCCATGTGGCTTTCCGGCTGGATCAGTACAACGCCGGACGCAAAATGATCTATGAGGAAAGTGACCCCGACCACATCGCACAAGCGATGGTTGAGGAACTGGCACATCCCAATGCATTCAAACCCGTCGAATCAAACGGCGCTTCCCGGGCGGCGGCGATGCTGTCCGAGCTTCTGTAGAAGAATGAGACATGGAATAATTTTGAGCGATTTCCACGCAAGGGTGTGGTAGGATATAAATGGAGTGAACCATTTTGTCCAATGGAATTGGATAGAACGGTCCACCGTAAACAGGCACGTAATTACCGGAGATTAACACAAACCAGAGGGAGAAAATTATGACTGATGTAAAATGGCACTTGGAAGGGAAATACGTCGAGTATTGCAGTTGCGATCACGGATGCCCCTGTGAATCGATGGCCCCACCGACGCGGGGGCATTGTACCGGATTGGTGGCCTTCGAAGTCGATGAAGGATATTTCGGCGATGTGCGTCTGGATGGCGTTGTTTTTGGTGCTACTTATTTCTTTCCCCGCGCGATTCACCACGGCGGCGGTCACATGCAGCCGATATTGTCGGACCAGACCACTGAAGAGCAACGCGGAGCAATATTCACGATCCTTTCTGGCGAGGGTCAACCCGCTGGAACAATGTTCAATATCTTCAGCATTATTGTAGAGCATTTTCACGATCCACTCTTCCTGCCCATCGCGTTCGAATGGGACGTAAAGAAAAGAACCTGCAAGATCGATATCCCCGGCGTTGCACGGGCCGAGACAGCCCCGATCCTCAACCCGGTGACGGACGGCGAAGTGCAGATCAGAACCGTTCTGCCGGATGGCTGGGTCTTTCATGAAGCGGAAGTAGGTTCGGGCATGGCCAAAGGTGTCGGCGACATCAAGTTCGACTATGCGAAACGCCACTCGTCGCTTGCCTATTTTGCGTTCAACAATAATGGCATGGCGTACTCTTACGAGGAAGCAAAGGCGCGCTACGGCCTCGACAAAGTTGCGTAATGTTCGCAGCGTGAGCGTTCAGAGAAGCGGCCTGGAGCGCCTGCTCCTGCGGGATCGGATTATCGTAATCGCGTCGCTTCTCGCGGTCATTGTTTTCAGTTGGTTCTATGTTCTTGCAGGTGCAGGAACAGGTATGTCCGCTTGGGATATGTCCTCCCTGTGGATGGCCTTGGGTTGGACGGGCCAAAAAGAAACGATGGACCTGTCGTCAGGAATGGCGACGACCATGGCTTCCATGGCAACGCCCGCCGTCTGGACGCTGGGCTATGCCGTTCTCATGTTCTTCATGTGGTGGGTTATGATGCTTGCCATGATGTTGCCGAGTGCGGCCCCGATGATCCTGCTTCACGCCATGGTCGATCGCAAGAACCGGCAAAGAAAAGGAGAAAGCGGCGGAGTTCTGTCGAGCGCTGTTTTCTCCTCCGGCTACCTGTTGGCGTGGGGTCTGTTCAGCCTGGCGGCGGTGGCGCTGCAATGGGCGTTCGAATTGTCGGGCATTTTGTCACCATCAATGATGAATGCCACCAATACGGGCTTTGCTGGCATCATCCTGCTCGTTGCCGGAGCCTGGCAGCTTACCCCGCTCAAGCAGGCCTGTCTCAAACATTGTCAGGGGCCACTTCAGTATCTCACGCTACATTGGCGCTCCGGGACATTGGGCACCTTCAGAATGGGACTTCAGCATGGTGCATATTGTCTTGGCTGTTGTTGGGGATTGATGGGTATTCTGTTTTTTGGCGGCATCATGAATCTTTACTGGATCATCGGCCTGGCTGTTATTGTGCTTTTGGAAAAATTGCTTCCGATCGGGGCGTTGGTCAGCAGGATTACCGGTGGCTTGTTGTTGGTCTGGGGGAGTGTGTTCGTCTACGTGGCGTTCGTATCCTGATTATTCCGCTGCAGTTGGTCGTCGCAGTATTGATTTTCCACCTATTGGTTTAAAACCTCCGTCTTCCAGACGGACAAAGAAAATCAAATGTGCGCCGGAGGCGCGCCTTTGAAAAAGAACGGTTTCAACTGTTCCTGTTGATCCCACCAGCTTCGTTCAGTACCGCAATAAAACAGCGAGTTACGAGGCCCTCAATCCTCACTTGGGTGACCGCCTCGGGCATCCGCCTCCGAAACCAACGCTTCGGCAAGCATACGGCGCGCGCCCTCGCGCGTTATTTCCGTTAACGGATCATCAACCTTTTCAGATTGGCGGAAAGGCAGGCCTCTCGGGCATGTAAACATGCCCTGCCAGCTAACAGATCGTTGTATCTTCTGTCATGGGGTATCGCTCCTTGTGAGGTTCTGGCTGGCTTTGACACCCGCCACGATACGTCATCTTCAAATTTCTGCCATCACCCAAATTCGTGCATAGCTCCTGCCCAACCTGCGCGGCGGCCGTTTTCTGTTTTGAACAGGGTTTCCTGTTTGGATGTTCCCGAGGCATTTCTGGCCATACGAATACCTTGATTAATAGCATGCACGTCTATGCGCCGATGCGCCATTGCAAGGCGGGTTGTGTCTGGACCGTTTTGTTTACAATCGGTGACATAGTCTGCCATATGAATACATGATCCAATGAAACGCGACATGCTCTAATTGCGAATAATTCGCATGTGCATTGACATTCTTGCGAGTGACTCGCATATTTACCCAGATGAAACGATTTTTAACCAGAATACCGTTGATTTCGCGCCGAATCGCTGTGTTTGGCATGCTTGCAGCCTTGGCTGTGCCAACTGCACTGGCGTTGCCAACAGCCCTGCGCGCCGATGCGCCGTTACGGATTGTTGCCACCACCGGCATGATTGCCGATGCGGCGCGTCAGATTGGCGGCGATCTGGTTCAGGTCAAGGGCCTGATGGGCCCGGGCGTTGACCCGCATTCTTACCGTCAAACCCGCACCGACATCGTTGCCATGACGCGCGCCGATCTGGTGCTGTGGCACGGGCTGTACCTTGAGGCGCAGATGGAAGATTTCTTTCATGATCTGGCGCGCAAACGCAATGTGGTCGCGGTCGCCGAAGTGTTGACGCGTGACCAGTTGCGCGGCCACGACAGTTATGCCGACAAGTTTGACCCGCATGTTTGGATGACGCCGGTACTGTGGAAAGACGTGGTTGGCGAAGTGCAACGCGCGCTGACCAAAGCCAGACCTGAGTCGGCCGAGATATTCGCCGCAAATACGCTGCGTTTGCAGGGTGAGCTGGACCGGCTGGCGGCCTATGCTGCGACAAGCATGGCGCTTGTGCCACAAGGCAACCGGGTGCTGCTGACGGCGCATGACGCGTTTGGCTATTATGGTGACAGCTTTGGCATAGAAGTGCTGGGCATTCAGGGAATATCGACTGAAAGCGAAGCAGGGCTGAACCGCATAGGCACGTTGGTTGACCTGCTGGTGAAACGCCGGATTACGGCGGTGTTTGTCGAAAGTTCGGTCTCGGACCGGTCCATCCGCGCGGTGATCGAAGGTGCCGCGGCCAAGGGTCATGCGCTTAGGATTGGCGGCGAATTGTTCAGCGATGCGATGGGTCAGGATGGCACCTATGAAGGCACATACGTGGGCATGATCGACCATAACATCACAGTGATTGCTTCGGCGTTGGGCGCAGATGTGCCGGCCCGTGGCATGGATGATAAATTATCGGCGGGGTTTTAAATGATGCTTGAACTGGCTTCAAAACATGGGGTTTCTACCGGCGACGACGCCCAGGAAAACAGCCCCCTGACGATCCGTGGCCTGACCGTTTCGTATGGTCAGAAACCGGCGGTATTCTCGGTTGATATGACCGTGCAACCGGGTGCCATGACGGCCATAATCGGCCCGAACGGGGCGGGTAAATCGACCCTGCTCAAGGCAGCATTGGGCATAGTCAAACCGCTTTCGGGGCAGGTGCAGGTGTTTGGCAAACCGCTTGCGGCGCAACGTCACCGCATCGCCTATGTACCGCAACGCGCCAGCATCGACTGGGATTTCCCTACCCGGGTGATCGACGTGGTGCTGATGGGGCTTTACCGCGAACTTGGCCTGTTACGACGGGTTCGGGCAAGCCATCGCCAACGTGCAGCCGATTGCCTTGACCGGGTGGGTATGCGCGACTTTGCCGATCGTCAGATCGGGCAATTGTCGGGCGGCCAGCAACAGCGAGTGTTCCTGGCCCGCGCTCTGGCGCAAGAGGCGGATCTGTACCTGTTGGACGAACCCTTTGCCGGGGTTGATGCGGCGACTGAAAAGGCCATCATCGGGGTTCTGAAATCCCTGCGCAAGGCGGGTAAAACCGTCGTGGTGGTGCATCACGATCTGGCCACCATCACTGAATATTTCGATAATGTGTTCCTGATTAACACCCGCAAAGTGGCCGAAGGCACGGTGGCTGACGTCTTTACTGCCGATAATTTGCAAGCTACCTATGGCGGACGTCTTGCCACGGCGCAGGTCGACCAACTGGCCCGCGCATAGCCCATGCTGCTCGACGCACTCCTGTTGCAGCTTGGCTATAACGCCACGCTGGTCGCCATCGGTGCGACCCTTCTGGGCGTTGCCGCAGGTGTGACCGGCACCTTCCTGTTCCTGCGCAAACGTGCGCTGGTCAGCGACGCGATCAGCCACGCAACATTGCCCGGCGTTTGCGCGGCTTTCATCATCATGGTGTCTTTGGGCGGCGATGGCCGTAACCTTGTCGGTCTCTTGGCCGGATCAGCCATTTCCGCCTGGATCGGCCTGCTGTGCCTCAGCTGGCTGACCCGCAACACCCGTCTGGCCGAAGATGCGGCTATCGGTGCAGTGTTGTCGGTGTTCTTTGGCCTTGGAATCGTATTGCTAACGGTGATCCAGACCATGAGTTCAGGCCGTCAGGCCGGGTTGGAAGGCTTCTTGCTTGGATCAACTGCGGGCATGCTCTGGGCCGATGCAATGGTGATAGCCATTGGTGGAGCCGCTACTTTGGTGCTGGTGATGCTGCTTCGCCGACCCATGACATTGGTGGCATTTGACCCGGAATATGCAGCCGCGCGCGGCTTGCCAGTGGACCGGATTGATTTAGCGATGATGGGGTTGGTGATGGCCGTTACGGTTGTGGGCCTGAAGATCGTCGGGTTGATCCTGATTGTCGCCCTGCTGATCATTCCCCCCGTCACGGCCCGCTTCTGGACCGACCGCTCCGACCGCGTGGTCCTGCTCGCAGGGGTGATTGGCGGGTTGTCTGGCTATGTAGGCGCGGCAATCTCGGCCTCGGCCCCCAATCTGCCAACTGGCCCGATCATTGTGCTGGTCGGGTTCACCAGCTTTGCCATATCGCTGTTCCTGGCCCCTAATCGCGGCGTCCTTGCCGCCGTTCTGCGCCATTTCCGGTTCCAACGCCGGGTGCATCTGCGCCAGGGCCTGCTGGCGCTGGCGCAAAACCAACCGATCTATGAGAAACTCACCCTGCGACTGCTGCGCCGCGCCGGGTTTGCTCGTGCCGACGGGGTTGCGACCGACCAGGGCCGTGCACGTGCCGCCAAAGCCCTACGCGACGAAAAGCGCTGGCAAGTGGTGCGCAGCGACCAGATGCACGAAGCAGCGGCGGCATTGTACGACGGGCTGCGTGACATCGAGACCGTGCTGACCCGCGACCAGATTGTTGACATCGACGCG
>DAOUQK010000315.1 GCA_030625695.1 Paracoccaceae bacterium
TGCACCTGTTGCGATCAATGCAGCACTTATTGCAAGCGCACTGACAGCCTTCGAAAGGTGTCCAATTGTTCGTGTCATTGTTTAGATCTCCTTTAGTTGTTGAGGTTTTGAATTACCTGCGCAGGATACGCGCGGCTGGCCCCCGCATCAGGGCGTAGGGAACAGCACAAAGCAGAATGGCCATAAATACGGCTTCGGTCGCCGTAATGCTGCGTGCTGTCGCGAATTGAAACGCGCAATCCAGGACCAAGGCGATGATCATAACCTTGCCGACCGAGGTCCAGGCGGACGCTATGGTTTCGCGTCGGAGACCTGGCCTGAACAAGAGCGACCAGATAAATGGGTCAGCCCCGTCTCTGGCATCTTTGCGGCCATCACGAAAGGCAAACAGCAAGGCCATGCAGGGCTGCAGGAAAAGCCGCAGACTGAAAGGCCCGTTCAGCCGTTCCATAATATTGGGTGCAAGGTCTGGTTCCACGGTCAGTTTCCCTTTCCGTAGAAATCGCGGTCGGTTTGGGTCGGGACTACGCGGATGCCGATATCAATCGTCATCGGATGTTGACGAATTGTCATTGCGCTCTTGCCGCTCTTCCTGCTTGCATTCACGCTTGTCCTTGCCGATGGCACCTTCTTCCTGACGGCAGTCTTGACGATCTCCACGCCGGTCTTGGCGATCCTCCTGCCGATCCTGGCGGCGATTCTGGCGGTTGGTCATGCCTTGGGTCTGTGCGATGGAAAACCCTTCTTTGGCAGCCGTCATATCGACCAACTGAAGGCCGACTGTACTAGCCACCAAAGCGAGACTGACGACCATGCCTACTGACGCAATCGACTTGAATACCCGTGTTCCAAACATTTGTTTACTCCTTTAAGTTCAAGATCGTAGTGTTGGTTGACTGAATCTCACCCCTTTGGGGAGAGGTCGACGCCAAATGATTTCCGCAGAAACCGGACGTTTCCTGACAAGGCCAAGCAACGGATTCTGGCCCGTAGTCCCGTGGCAGATTTTAATGGTTTTATGGGCGGATGATGCCGTCGAGAGCCGAACCGACGGTCCACCGGAAGGACATTCGGTCGTCGGAAACGTTCACTGACAGCTCCACCCAGACCACCGTTTGTCGGAGCGACGGTTATGCAACCACACTCAGCCTCACGCGCCTTTGCAAAGGCGGTGTTGTACAGACAGCGTAATTTAACCGGGGGAAATGGCACTATCATGGGGCCGGAGATATTCCGGTGGAACTGTTCAACTCTTTAATCACCATTGTTTTCCCCCGGTACACTTTTATGCAAACCCGATTTTGTAGAATCGACTTTCGCCGCGAATTTGCATTCGTGCGTTATTGCATATATTCAACACCATGACGTATCACTTTACGACAATGCGTTCACGATTGCGGAAATACTTTTGATGTCCACTCTCATACCTTCTATTTCGGCAAAGTGCCTGAGTTTTATGCCACAGTTCGTTTTGCAGGAACTCGGGGAAAAGGGCCTGGCCAGGACATTCAATGCCGCCGGTCTTCCCTTGCGTTTTCTCGAATCCAGGGATGGATATATTCCCGAACAGGCTACAGTAACCTTCATTCAGGAGGCCGCAAGAACATTGGGACATGACCAACTGGGATTATTGTTGTCACCTTTCGTTTCCGTTAGTGCATACGGGGCTTGGGGGTCATATGTCCTGTCTGCGCCCACCCTTGGAATTGCATTGTCACGCGTTCTGAAAGTGATGCCATATCACGCCAACAATGATCGGGCATCGTTGAGATGCTATGGCCAAACGGTCCGGTTTTCTTATCAATTCGCTTTGCGCGACCACAAATCTTATTACAGCATCACGCATGTAACAGTGGCAGCATTGCTGGACATCATGATGCAGTATCTTGGGCACAGATGGGTCCCCGCCATGATCCTGGTCGACATTCCCAAACCGGCTGAAGCCGAAATCGTCGAAGATAAATATGGATGCCCCGTTCAATTCAATGCTGACGAATTGGCGATTGTTTTCTCTGCCGAAGAGTTAAAGGCGAAAAACAAGGCGCCGTGGCCCTTTGATAAAACAACAGTCCATGACATTGCGCGCGAAAGAGCCAGCGGCCCTCCCGGCGGTCTTGTGGAAATGGTCCGGGAAATTCTTTTTCAACAGATGATCGACAACGACACGGGCCTGGATAATACCGCCAGAATGCTTGACATGGGAACGCGCCGATTACAGCGGAACTTGGAGCGCGAAGGCACATCTTTCCGTCAACTCTCAAACAACGTGACCATGCAACGTGCAACTGAATTGCTCGGCTTACCGGGTGAGACAGTCTCGTCTGTTGCCGCAGAACTAGGGTATTCCAGCCCCACCAACTTCAGCCGTGCGTTCAATAAGGAAACCGGTCAGCCACCGGGATTATTGCTGTGCAAATAGGCCGGTTTCAGAATTGCCAGCGTGCGCCAACCTGTAATGCCCCGAGATCCTGAAAGGTAACACCGGTGGTAGTGTCATAAGAAAAATTACGATACCCGGCGTAGATTTCCAGATTTTGCGCGTCAAAATTCTGGATAACCGCCAACCCCCACATGCGCGACTGTGATGCACCGGTAACATAATCACTGCCCCAGAAACCTTCGGCGACAAATTTTGTAGGGCCTGCTGCCAGCAGTTTGGCGTTCCAGCCGCCCTTGAGATAGGCATAATTGCCGCCGCCATTGCCCGCCTGACCACCCGCAAGCGACAGGTTCAGCCCACTGGCTTTGTGCAGAACCGCGACCGACCCCAGAGTGGAACGTTGGGTCCCTGTCAAGGCGCTGTCAACAAAGTTAGATCCTACCGCCCCTTTGACTTCCAGATTTCCGATTGTACCGCGATAATCGATTGTGAAATCGTAGTAATCATCGGTATCACCCGACTTCAGAATCTCCTGGCCGTAGGCTGCGGCCAATGAAAATCCAGAGAAATTGTTGGTGTCATAGCGCAAACGAAACCGGCGGCTGCCGTCGAAGTTGCTGAACGTGTCGCCGACGGTGATCCCGGTCAGTGCGCCGGATGCGTCGCGAAATTCAAAGGCACCATGCGATTCCGGGATGGTCGACTTGGCAACAATAACGGTCCCGGCAAAGTCGGATTCCGCGTCACCATCTGTGGTCATGCTGCCTTGTCCCAGGCGAAAGGTGCCGATCGAGCTGTCCAGAATGAACTGCACCTTGCGCAGATCCGTTCGGTTCCAGTCCCAGAAATCGGGGGTAAAAGTCTGGCTTGTTTTGCTCGATGCCCGGAAACCCAGAGAGGATTCAAAATGAAAGGAAATTGGAACGCCTTCACTTGCCGGTTCAATGTAAAACCCAAAACGGCTGGCGGCATTGGTAACGTCAATGATATTCGAAGTGGTCGTGACCCCGTCGTCAACCGACTGATTGGCGAAATGGAGCCAACCGTAATAGCGGAATGTCGCGTTTTTCCCCACCTGGAATTTGGTGTCGTTTGCCTGAGCCGGACCGCTCAACAAAACGGCAAGGGAGCTTACGGTCAGGGTTCGGGAAATGGTATTCAAAACAGTGGGCCTTTTCTTTTCAGCACCGCAACCTCAAAGGTGGATTATCAGGCCATGGCGGAGATAATCGAAAGCTGAGCTGGCGATAGCTCAGGGCCGATTCCCAAAGGTTGAATCGCAGTCGGGAAGGTAATGACAAGCGGGGCCCGAAAAACCTTCGGGCCCCGCTCAGATAAAGGCGCTTAGCCTGCAGGCGTATACCAGATCGGCGTGGTATAGGCGCGCTCCTGTTGTTCCGTCGGGGCACCTTCGGGCAGGGCCGAACCGAACTTCACAACATCATACAAGTACCAGGGTGGGGTCGGAATTTCGAGAACCCGTACGTAATAGAACGCACTCTGGCTGGCGTCGAAATCCGGGTCGCTCCAGACGGTAATCAACTCAGCCGCGCCGATGGTGTTGGTCCAGGTGGCCGAGGCCACATCAACCGTGCTGCCAACGGCAGGCACTTTGCCGTCTGCACCGGCCACACGGTCGCCGGACCATGCTACGTCATAGACCTTTTCGTCGGTGGTGCCATCGGCATTAAGCCAGCCTTTGACGACCTGCATCCGGTCCAGATTGGCCCCGATCGGATCGCGCAACGCGGCGATCAGAAAGCTGGGGGCCTTGCCATCAGCATTGGTGGTCAGATCGCC
>DAOUQK010000126.1 GCA_030625695.1 Paracoccaceae bacterium
GGACGGAAGGTCAAACGACACTGGTGCATCCTTTCTGGGTGGCGTAATCCGCTCTAAGCACAGCCGCAACGCCGCCATGTCCCCCAGCTTGGCCATTTCAATAGCCTTGCGGGTAACCGGCGCAGGTGACGGCATCGCGAAGCCTGGGCATTAAAGGACGGCGTCGCTGAATTGGGAGAGATCAGGCTGTGACCTTGTAAGCGACGTCGCGAAAGCTTTGACAGCGCCACCGCAGCATTGTCAAAATGAAACCAACGCAAAACGGCGGCAGGACACTCGCAGGACACTTCATGACTCAAGATCCAGTTGACGTATTGATCATTGGCGCAGGCGCATCAGGCGCTGCCGTAGCCTGGAGCCTTGCCGACACCCGCATGCGCATCCTATGCCTTGAACAAGGGGGCACGCCGGATCAGAATACCTTTCCCACAACGGGGCGCGATTGGGAGGCGCGGCGCGCGGGCGATTTCGCACTCAGCCCAAATCAGCGCTGCCTGCCCGAGGACTATCCGATCAATGATGACGCCTCTCCCATCAAAGTGACTAATTTCAACGGCGTCGGCGGCGGCACTGTTCTGTACGCCGCGCATTTTCCGCGCCTGCACCCGTCTGATTTTCGCGTGCACACGTTGGATGGCGTGGCAGATGACTGGCCGGTGGATTACCAAACGCTCGAACCATTCTTTGCCGAAAATGACCGCATGATGGGCGTGTCTGGCCTTGCTGGTGATCCGGCCTATCCTGCGGGTAAATCCCCAGCTATGCCCGCCGCGCCCATGGGCCGTTCGGGACGCAAACTGGGTAAAGCATTTAATGCGTGCGGCTGGCACTGGTGGCCATGTGATCTGGCAATCGCCACTGAGGATTATGACGGGCGCGCCAAATGCATCAATCTGGGTGCGTGCATCAGCGGCTGCGCTCAGGGGGCCAAAGGATCGGTTGATCTGACATATTGGCCCGACGCTTTGCGCAAGGGGGTGGAACTGCGAACCCACTGCCGCGTGCGCGAGGTCACAATCGACGACCAGGGCATGGCGACAGGCGTGGTTTACTTTGATGAAAATGGAGCGGAACAATTTCAGGCGGCCCATGTTGTTGTCATGGCCACCAACGGTATCGGCACGCCCCGGTTGTTGTTGAATTCGACATCCAAACAGTTTCCAGACGGGTTGGCCAACAGCAGCGGACTGGTTGGTAAAAACCTGATGTTCCACCCCTATGCCAGTATTCAAGGCGTGTTCGACGACGCCTTGGACGGGCACAACGGGCCGCATAAAAGCATCCTCAGCCAGCAGTTTTACGAAACCGATCCTACGCGTGGATTTGTGCGGGGCTATACCTTTGAAACCTCGCGCGGGTTGGGGCCTGTGGCCACTGCATTGACTGGAATGAACTGGGGGCTTGTCCCTTGGGGGGTGGGTCATCATGCGGATTTTCGCGGGCTTCAGGACCGGGTGACGAGCCTGTACGCGATTTGCGAAGATTTGCCGGAAGAGCACAACCGCGTCACGCTGGACCCGGTTCTGACCGACAGTGACGGCATCCCTGCGCCGCATATCGACTATACCCTTAGCGAAAACAGCAAACAGATGTTGGCGCACGCCATTGCCCGCGGAACCGAAGTAATGGAGGCCGCAGGTGCCAAACATGTCGAGACCGCCGCCCCCATAGAACTGGCTGGCTGGCACTTGCTGGGTACAGCGCGGATGGGTATGGATCCTGCGCGGTCGGTTGTGAATGAATGGGGGCGCGCCCACGATGTGCGCAACTTGTTTATCGTCGACGGTAGCATTTTTGTGACCAGCGGTGGCGCCAACCCGACCAGCACGTTGCAGGCTTTGGCGCTTTATATTGCGGATCAAATGAAACAACGTCTGGCCAATCTGTTTGACTAGGGTCAGGATTAATGGGCCTGCCCCAAAAGGAAATGCGATGACCACCCAGCCTTCCCACCCGTTTTCCACAGCCGAGCAAAAGGCGATGGCAGCTATTGTTGGCCAGATCATTCCAGCGTCTGATGAATTTGCCCAACCCGGCGCGGATGATCCTGAAATCCTGAATGATATTCTGACAAGTGGTGCTGCCCTTCAGGGCAGGCTTGCGACGGCACTGGCAACCTTGGTGGGCAAGACCTTAGATGCATCACAAGCCGCTGACTTCAGACAGTCTTTCCCATGCGCCGCTGAATTGATTCAGACCCTCACGGTCCAATGTTATTACCGCGACGCGCGGGTCATGCTAGCACTGAATATCGATGTCCGCCCACCATTTCCACGTGGATACGTGCAAGAGCCCAACGATTTCTCTTTGCTTGAGCCTGTCCGCAGGCGTGGCGAGATTTACCGCAAAGTTCTTTAGTCTTGCAGACCCCTGCCTTCAAAATCAAAACCCAGAACCAATGGAAAGCCTCAAACACATGAAAATCTCTGCACACCATTTGACGGATTTGGCCACATCCATCCTTAGCCACGCCAGCGGCAACGCGGACGCCGCGCGCAAAGTGGCCAAGCGGCTGGTCAGCGCCAACCTAACGGGGCACGACAGTCATGGTGTCGGGATGATCCCTGCCTATGTCGAAGGTATTTTGGCCAAACAACTGATCCCGGATGCGCAGGCAAAGGTTGTGCAAGACAAAGGCCCATTTCTGCTGGTTGATGGCCAACAGGGGTTCGGCCACATCGTTGCGGAACAGGCCATGGAAATGGCAATCGAGCGCGCCAGAACCAGCCATTTCGCCGTACTGTCTCTGCGCAACAGCTTTCACCTTGGGCGTCTGGGCGACTGGGGGGCAATGGCGGCAGAGGCTGGTTTCATCTGCATTCTTTACGCCAATGTGCAATCTGAGCGCCCTATCGTGGCCCCCTTTGGTGGCAGCGATTCACGGTTTGTAACCAACCCCTATTGCACGGCAATTCCAGCGACGGCCAAGAACCCGATGTTCTTGTTGGACATGGCCACAAGCACGATAGCGATGGGAAAAGCCCGCGTGGCGGACCTGAGCGGTAATTCGGTGCCCGAAGGGTCGGTCATCGATGTAGATGGGAACCCGACCACCGATCCTTCGGTCATGTTCGAAGAGCCCAGCGGCTCACTCACGACTTTTGGGGCGCACAAAGGATTTGGGCTGGCTTTGCTTGGCGATATCCTTGGTGGATCGTTTAGCGGCGGCGGCGCCTATCTGCCCGAGCGTGCAGTCCCGTCGCGTATCTTCAACAACATGATGGCGATCCTGATCGATCCGAACGTTTTTGGCCTTGCCGATGCATTTGGCGTCGATATGGACAAATACGCCGATTGGGTTAAAGCGTCACCACCCGCACCAGGTGTTCAGGCCGTTCAATTGCCCGGTGATCCGGAACGACGCTGCGCAAAAGATCGCCAGGCCAACGGCATCTTTGTGGATGCAGGAACACAAGCCCAGCTTATCGAGGCGGCAACATCGGTGGGTGTGCCACAGGTGGATATTGATGCGTTTGCCTCTGGCGCTCTCTTGCCAAGTTAACTGCAGATGACGATGGTGGATGCAATCAAATGACGGCAAATGGGCGATCGAAATATGCAAACCCAACTTCTTGATGCCCTGCAAGGCATCCTTGGTGACAAAGGCTTGTTGACCGGGGTTGACGTCCATGCAGGTTATTATACCGATCCGCGAGGCACGGGGGATGTACGTCCCGAAGTTGTGTTGCGCCCCGACTCGACCAAACAGATGTCGCAAATCATGGCCGTCTGCCACGCCGCGTCCCAGCCCGTCGTTGTTCAGGGCGGACTGACTGGATTGGTTGTCGGCGCGCTCCCGCAACACGGCGAATATGTCATCACGCTGGAACGCATGAACCAGATCGAAGCCATCGATCCCAAAGCCGGAACCATCACTGTTCAGGCGGGCACACCGTTGCAGGTCGTGCAGGAAGCAGCGGATGCTGTGGACATGGTCTATCCGCTTGATCTGGGCGCGCGCGGATCCTGCACCATCGGTGGGAACCTATCGACCAATGCCGGTGGCAACAGGGTGATCCGCTACGGCATGACCCGTGATTTGACGCTGGGGCTTGAGGCGGTTTTGGCAGACGGAACTATCGTCAACAGCCTGAATGGCTTTATCAAGAATAACACCGGATATGACCTGAAACAGATGTTCATCGGCAGCGAAGGCACGCTTGGCCTGATCACCCGCGCAACATTGCGCCTGTATCCCAAGCCCAAAACGCAGGTGGTGGCGTTTTGCGCAAGCGACAGCTTTGACGCTGTGACCGAATTGATGACACATATGCGATCCGGCCTTGGTTCGGACCTTAGCGCATTTGAGGTGATCTGGTCCAAAACCTACGACGCTATCCTGTCTGATGTGGCAGGCATAAAGGCACCGGTTCCCGCAGGGCACGCGTTTTATGTGCTGATTGAAATGATGGGTTCTGATTTGGCCACGGACACCGAAAAATTTGAAACCTGCCTGGGCCAGGCGCTCGAACAAGACTTGATAGCCGATGCCGTCCTGTCCCGTTCAGGAACCGAGATTGACGCATTCTGGAGCGTCCGTGACGGGATGGCGCAGGCGATGGGCAAACAACAGCCCGCCGTCGGTTTTGATATCAGCCTGTCAATCCCAGACATGAAAACCATTGAACAGGAATTGCTGCACCGCTTGCAATCCGCTTTAGGCGAAGTGCGCCTGTATATCGGAGGGCATCTGGCAGATGGAAATCTGCATTTGGTTGCGAAAACCACTGCGGACGGTCCCCAGCCCCAAGAGCAGATAAAGGATATCGTCTATGGCTATGTCGGCGAAATCGGTGGGTCAATCTCTGCTGAGCACGGGATCGGAACGCTGAAACGCGCCTACCTTGGGCAAAGTCGTAATGCCGCAGAACTTGCCCTGATGCGCACGCTAAAGCAGGCGATGGACCCCAAGAACCTGCTGAACCCCGGTCGTGTTTTCAGCATGCAGGCCAACCATTCAGAATGACAATTCAACGGAACTGGCCGACTAACATTTGATGTCTCAGCATTGTTTCGCGCCGATTAGCCGACACCTGTAAAAGCACTGTTCAAGGTCTTTTCAGACTACAACATTGTCAGTTGCTCATGATGCTCCATCCTACTCAGGTGTTGGAGCCTCCGGCAAACCCGGGGCGGTTCAATCGGGGACATCATCGAAGACGGAGAGGAAGGTTTCCATGGCGGGTTCAAGTTCCAGAGGGGGTGTTCGCCCCTCAAGAATCCATCCCTCCGATAACAGCAAGACCTGTCAGGTCAGGTCAGGTCAGCTCAAATCCCATATGCGATTCCCCTAGGCATTACAGCCGCAGCATCAGCCAATGCTTCTGGATGATCAAAACTTCCAGCGAGCTCCGAACAGAACCGAGGAGGCATCAAGATATGACACCAACGGTAACACCGTTTCGCTCAACTCGTATGTGCGATACCCAAGATAGGCCTCGACCCTGGCTTTGTCGAATTTCTGTACCGCGCCAAACCCGAACGAAGTGGAGTCCGACCCGACCGAAGTCCGGTCACTGCCGCTGTAATAGTCGACCGAAAGTGCGGTTTTCCCAACCGAGAACCAATCCGCCTGATAGCCCAGCTTGCCATAACCATAGTTGCCGGCCGAGGTCCGTTTGCCGACCGCAACCGTTACGTTGAAGCCTGACGAATGCAGCAGGCTGAGTGACCCGATTGTATCTTCCCGCTCAATACTACCGGCCAGTTCGATATTGGCATAGCCGATTGCGCCTTTCAGGCGAATGTCACCAAATTCATTGGCATAGCGCACGGCGATATCGGTGACTTGAAGATCGACATTCTGGGCCAGAATCTGTTCGCCGTAAGACGCTGAGACCGTAAACCCGCTGAACGATGGCGAATCATAGCGAACCCGCCCCAAACGCCCACCGTCAAAGGCCCCGAATGCCCCACCGATAAATTTTCCTGACGGGTTCCCGGCGCTGGTGAGGAACTGGAAAGCAGCGGCGGTATCGGGAATCGACACATAGGTAACCAGCGTCGTGCCCGACAAGTCGTTTCCTGTGACCCCGTCAGTGGCCATGCTGCCCTGACCTGCGGAGAACGTGCCAAAACTGGCGGTTTTCAGGGCGAAATCCACCTTGCGCAGGCGGATGCGCTGCCAATTGACCGCGTCGGGCGTGCGATTCTGGCTCATACCGGCAGAGGGGCGCAGTCCCAACGCGGTCTCAAAGTTGAAGGAAAACTGATTTTCGCCCATGGGTTGGCGATACCACAATCCCACGCGGCTGTTGGAATTGGTATTGTCCACCACTTCGCCGGTAGAGGTCACGCCATCGTCAAATGACAGGTAAGCCGGGTCGAACTGACCGTACAAAAGCACGCTGCCGCCTGAATCATTGTCAAATTTCATCTCTGCAGCGGCTGGCACCGCCAAGCTGGCTGCAATGGCAACAAGAGACAGATTTCTTGGGATAGATTTGATCATGACATTTCTCTCGGGTTAAATACGCCGCACAATCGGCAGGTACAAATCAAACCTAGCACGGGAATGCCCCAGCCCAGGGTAGTAGGTTAGATTACGTATACCGGATTAGTGCATCTCACCGGTCCCGTACTTTGCGCCAGATCAAGAATAATCAATTTCATCCGACATTCCCAAAGTAGAACGCCAATCCTGTTCACAGTGCGGTGGAACCGCGCGCCCTAACCATTGAAATGCAACCGATGCCCGGGGCTTGGCCATCGCGTGTGATACAGGCATCCGGTCCCTGACGCAGTGATCCAGGCGTCTTGCATATCTTTCCCGCCAAAACAGATGTTGGTGATATACGGATCACCCTCCACCTCAAGAAACGTCACCGCGCCGCCGTCAGGAGGCACGACACTGATCCCACCGCGCATCAGGGTCGCGACGCAAATGTGGCCATCCGCCTGCACTGCAAGGCTGTCAAGCAACTGGTATTCTGGCAGCGTGGCCACCAGTCTTCCGGGCATGTCGAACGGCACTGGCGCAATCTCTCCTGGACCGATGAGATCATAACTCCAGACACGGCTGGTGCGCGTTTCAGCGACATGCACAGTTTTATCATCAGGGGACAGGCCTATGCCGTTCGGCGTAATCATTGGTGCGTGAACGCGCCGAATATGACTGCCGTCCGTCTTTGCGTAATAAAAGGCACCGTGATGGACATATTCAGCGGTCGTTTTGCCCAGATCAGTAAAGTAAAACCCGCCGTCCGCGTCAAATACGATGTCATTGGGTCCCCTCAGCGGCTGGCCATCGCAGCTGTCATAAACCGTCTCAAATGCCCCGGAATGAGGGTCGACCCGCTGGATTGATCCGCTGACGTAATCATCAGGCGTGCCGATCGGGCGGGTAATGCCGTCGCTTTGAGTCCAGGCAAACCCACCATTGTTGCAGACATAAATCATACCATCGGGACCAACCGCGGCTCCGTTCGGGCCTCCGCCCAGTTTGGCAATGACGTCGACCTGACCATCGGCATGCACACGCGACAGGGTTTGACGCCGGATTTCGACCAGGATGACTGAGCCATCCGCCATGGCAATTGGTCCTTCGGGAAAATCCAGTCCGTCGCAGATTCTTGTCAGTTTCATGTCATTTCATCCCCTTGATTGTCTGGATCACTGTACACGCGCAATCTTCTGCGTCAGCAATAAAACCACGATGCGCCGCAACGTTGCATTTATGGCCAAGTCCAGGTTCTGTAAATTTCTTATTCCAACGCAAAGCGACGGCAGGACACTTCATGACCCTAGTTTCGTTTTTCCGACAGAATTCAGACGACCCTGATGCTCTCAAACAGGCGCTACACCGAGCAGGACTGCCCAAGTTGGCGCGTTGAGCAGGATGCGGTCGATCACAGAGGTCAGTTTCTTCCCGATGGAAGTCCGTCTCGACCACGACGTGAAATCTGCGTCCAGGTCAATACAACGGATTGCAGGGTTCGCACCCGCGCAAGTTCTGGCTTGGTGGCCATTCTGGTTCATTCACAAATTCGAAACCATCTATCTATTCAAAAAGGGATGTACTAGCCTGCCCTTACAAAACCAGGGAGAAAATAATGAAAAATATTCTGACAGGTGCCGCAATGGCACTGGCAATGACAGTGGCAATCGCCACAACATCAGCGACTGGCGCATGGGCCGAAGGGGTGACCCATCATGTTGCAATCCATGTAGACCAGAACGACCCCAAGGTCATGAACATGGCGTTGAACAACGCGGCAAATGTCGCCAAATACTATGAATCCGTTGGCGATACTGTGGTGATCGAAGTGGTCGCCTATGGCCCCGGCCTGATGATGTTCGTCGAAGGCAAAAGCCCGGTTGCGTCGCGTATTGCCACCATGAGCCTTGAAATGGACAACCTGTCCTTTGCCGCCTGTGGTAACACCCACCGCAAGATGAGCGCAAAAGCCGGTAAGCAGATCGCCCTTCTGGAGGAAGCCAACATGGTTCCTTCGGGCGTTGTTCGTCTGATCGAATTGCAGGAAAACGGCTTTGCCTACGTGCGTCCCTGATTTCTGAAAATTATCTCTGGTGGATTCACTTGAATGCGCCAGAGATACGGCTGATCTGTCGTCACTTGAGAAATCCTAACGGGTAACCCGGCGATCAGGCCATTTCGTGCCCTTAGGGTCATCGCGCGGCGCGATGAGCAGGAACATGGCCAAAGTGGCGACAAAACCACTCCAGCACCCGGCGACATAGAAAAACCCCATCATCCAAAGTGGCACCCCGTACCAAAGGAAGCTGACCGCAGCGCAGGTAAAACCGGTTATCAGGGAAACCACCAGATATGCCGCCATTGTCTTTCGCCTCCTGTTGTCAGGTCCACGCTACCCTAAAAATAAAAACTGGTGACAGCGCATTTGTGCCATAGAACTGACTCTCTGATCGGAATTGTGTTAAATTTTACTTAAAGCCACGAAATTCCGCCGAAATCCACCTGTGGTGTCGATTTCACGGAGGGCTTTTGGAGTTGAACCCCCTTTTTGAAATCTGATCGAGATCAAGGCGGGGCACCACGTCACCACTTAACGACTGGGTCGAACAAAAACAGGAGACCGTCTGATGTTACGGCTTGCTTCGATCCTCTATTCGATCATTTCAACCTCGCTGGCTGGAACGGCGGTGATTGCTGTTCTGGTCGCCGGCTTTGGCACATTGGTGCC
>DAOUQK010000155.1 GCA_030625695.1 Paracoccaceae bacterium
CATCAGCATCGCGCCAAAGAACACGAATGACCAGATCACCCGATGGGCCAGCACCTCATGCGCCGGAATATGCGCCAACACTTTGAAGAAGATCGGCGACAGGCCCCAGATGGTGCAGGCGGCGGTCACTGCCAACAGGCCTTTTCGTGACTCATTCATTAGGGGGATATGTCAGATAGATACAAGGCAGAGCATAGGAAAAGGCCCGCAAGTTGATATATTTGCAGGCCTTTCAGATATTTACATTGCCACGCCACGCCGGAATTACATCCGCGAGGCGACGTTTTCCCAGTTGACCAGATTATCAAGGAAATTGGTCAGGTAGACCGGGCGCTTGTTACGGAAATCAATGTAATAGGAATGCTCCCACACATCACAGCCCAGCAAAGCGGTCTGGCCGAAACATAGCGGATTGACGCCGTTTTCGGTCTTGGTCACCGACAGTGATCCGTCAGCGTTTTTGACCAGCCAGCACCAGCCAGAGCCAAACTGACCGGCACCGGCGGCGGCGAAGGCCGATTTGAAATCAGCAACCGAGCCAAAGTTGTCGTTGATCGCGCTTTCCAGTTCGGACGGCATTGCAGATGAACCGGGGCTCATCATTTCCCAGAACTGGTTATGGTTCCACAACTGGCTGATATTGTTGAAAATACCGTTTTGCGCCACAGAGTCCGCATTGTAGGTGCCGGTGATGATATCCTCAAGCGACTTACCAGCCCATTCGGTGCCTTCAATCAGCTTGTTACCATTGGTGACGTAGGCATTGTGGTGCAGATCATGGTGGTATTCCATGGTTTCGGCCGACATGCCATTTGCGGCCAGCGCGTCATGGGCATAAGGAAGATCGGGAAGTTCAAAAGCCATCTTGGCCCCCTGTTTTACAGTTCGCGTTATCGTCGATACATGCGGTGCGAAAGGGGGGCAGGTCAAGGGCGCAGTTGGTAAATCCGACAGTTGGTAACGTTGCGCATCCCCGCAGCTATTTATCTTTCAGTACCTTGCATTTCCCCCGGCCCCGCATCAAATCATTGTCATATCCGGCCAAGATGGCAGAGATCGACAAAGTCCGCTGGCCTGTATGCAATACAGCGGAATACAGTACCAAGCCGTCGCTTCTGGAATTGGAAAGCGGGACACCATCCAGTTCCCAGGTCAACTTGTAGGAATTTTTGTCACGGACTTTCAATTCAACCGCAATAGGCGCTTTGTTTACATGCATTATGTAACTATCCACGACGATGGCCCTATCATCGCCCTCATTGAACGAGACAACAACGCGCGATGGAATAAAGCCGCTGGAGGAAAACGATTTGATGTCGCAATCATAAACCAACGCCTGCGCTGTTGTGGCCAGTATGATAAACATCGCACCGGGCAGAATTTTGCAGAATTGTTTGAGCATTTCAATATACCCCCGTCAAAAGTGCAATGACAGGGTACTCCTGAAAACTAGGAATATCAATGAATACAGGCTTTTCGGCAATTAATGGGTGTTAACCCTGACAATTATAGACTTTACCACTTTAATATACCCCAACCTGCGACCCGGGCTGCGCTGCGATTTTAAGCAGATCAAAAACATACTGCGCGACCGAGCGGAAACAGATGATATAGATGTCTTCACTGTCGTCCATCCAGAACGCCGCCGCAACCTGTGCCATTCGCGTGCGTCGGAACATGCCGGGTTTGAACGCGCCGGGCGACATGTCGACGGGGCACAGCTTGGCCAGAACCTCACGCGCGGCGGTGCCACCAGAGACGCGAAACATCGCCCGCGCATCCGATACGTTGACAGCCAGCGCATGGGTCTTGCCCAGTTTGGTGGTCAGCGCCATAAGCTGCGCCTCGACCTTGTCGTAGGGGCATAAGACCAGCACTTCGTCTGGCGACATCCAGCACACACCGTTTCGGTCAGCCACACTGATCGCGACTTCGGCCATGCCCATTTTTGGCATTTTGCCGTCTCTCCCATCTCTGCCTCCGGCGGTGCGCGCGCCAGCGATCAGAGGTTTTGAGGTCAGGTCACCGCGCAGGGTTATCATGCCTTGCAGGCCGCATTCTTCGACCTCGGCGAAACCGGTGAATTGAGCGTGATTAAGGGCGCTGATCGCATCAGACATTTTGTTTCTCCCCTTCGGGGTCAAAAAACACCGGGTTGACGATGGTTGCATGGGTGACCTTGCCGTCGATCCCGGGGAATTCCAGCACCTCGCCCATCCGGTCGGGTCCATGGTGGACCAGCCCCATGGCGATGCCTTTGTTCAAAGTGGGTGAGTGATAGGTCGACGTGACCCTTCCTTGCGTCATCCTCTGACCATTGGCATTCACCCCCTGCGCCGTCGCATAAGCGCCATCCGGCAAGGTGGAGCCGTCGGTGGTTTCCAGCCCGACCAATTGCCAACGATCAGTGTCGGTCATGGCCATCCGCGCATGGGCACGCTTGCCCAGATAGTCGTCCTTCTTTTTGGATATCGCCCAGTGCAGGCCAAGGTCCTGGGGAATGACCGTGCCATCGGATTCGTCGCCAATCATGATGAACCCCTTTTCAGCCCGCATGATATGCAACGCCTCGGTGCCATAGGGCATGACGCCAAATTCCTGGCCCGCCGCCATCAGCGCATCCCAGAAAGCGCGGCCCTGCGAGGCAGCAACGGCAATTTCAAAGCTGAGTTCGCCTGAGAATGAAATCCGGTAAACCCGTGCATTGAACCCGCCAATCACCCCGTCGGCCCACCCCATAAAGGACAGCGCATCGGCGGATACATCCATGCCGCCCAGCTTTTCCAATACCTTTCGGGCATTGGGGCCAACCACGCCAATTTGGGCATATTGCTCGGTCAGGTTGGCGACGTAAACCTGCCAGTCCCACCATTCGGTTTGCAACCATTCTTCCATCAAACCGTGGATACGGTCGGCACCACCCGTAGTGGTGTGGCAGAGGAAGGTATCATCGTCGATCCGCGCCACCACGCCGTCATCTATCAGAAAGCCGTTTTCGGAACACATTAGTCCGTAACGGCAGCGTCCGGGTTTCAGGCTCGACATCATGTTGGTGTAGAGCATGTCCAGGAATTTCCCGGCATCAGGGCCTTTGACCAACAGCTTACCGAGCGAAGAAGCATCAAGCAAACCAAGGTGTTGGCGGGTGTTGTTCACCTCGCGCGTAACCGCGTCATGGGTAGTTTCACCGTGGCGTGGAAAGGCATAGGGGCGACGCCAGTGGCCGACTGGTTCAAAGTCGGCATTGTTGGCCTCGTGCCATTCGTGCATCGGCGTGCGCCTGATGGGCTGGAAAATCTCGTCGCGGGCTTCGCCGCCAATGCTGCCCATTGAAATCGGCGTGTATGGCGGGCGGAAGGTGGTGGTGCCAACGGTTGGAATATCTGCATTAAGTGCATTAGCAAGGGTTGCGAGGCCATTGATATTGCTTAGTTTACCCTGATCTGTGGCCATGCCAAGGGTGGTGTACCGTTTGGTGTGCTCAACGCTTTCATAGCCTTCGCGCGCGGCCAGTTGCACGTCCGACACTTTTACATCGTTCTGAAAATCCAGCCAGGTTTTCATCCGCAGACTGTAACGGGCATTGCGCGGCATCAACCAGACCGGTTCTAATGGGGCCTCATCAGCCGCCACGCTTTGCGGCGTGGCTTGCTTCTTCGGTTTGAACCCGGCTTCCTTGGCGGCTGCCTTACCGGCAGATATGGCGTCTCTCAGGATGTCGCCAAGGCCCATGTGCCCATTGGCGCAGCCTGCAACCGAGGTAAAACCCGACCCGTCCGACCCGGTGGGCGGACGCGTGGCATCGGGGCGGAAATGCGCGAGGTCACGGTCCCAGGTGAGTTTACCGCCGCAATGGGACCACAGGTGCACAACTGGTGACCAGCCACCCGACATGGCGACAGCATCGCAAGCCAGTTCCTCCAACGCGCCACCGCTGCCATCCTGGGCGCAGATATGAACCTTTTTGACCCGCTTGCCGCCGGTCACTTTGGCGATTCCACGACCCGGGTCGATGCGAATGCCAATGTCACGGGCCTCTTGCATCAACGCACCACCTCCGGCGGGGCGGGCATCAAGGATACGCAGCACGTTGACGCCGACTTTGTGCAGGCAAATGGCGGTGCGATAAGCGTCGTCATTGTTGGTGACAACGACGATGCGCTGACCGATGGTGACACCGTGGTTGACCAGATAATCGCGCATTGCCGAAGCCAGCATGACGCCGGGCACATCATTGCCGGCAAAGCTTAGCGGGCGTTCGATCGCTCCGGTGGCGGTGATGATCCGTGTGGCGCGGATACGCCACAGGCGGTGGCGCGGGCCGTCTGTGCCGGGGGTGTGATCCGTCAGGCGTTGATAGCCGGTGGCATAGCCATGGTCGTAGATACCAGCACCCATACAGCGGGTGAGCATCGTCACGTTAGGCATTGATTCCAATTCAGAAACCAGTTCGTCCACAAAGGTGTCCACAGGTTTGTCATCAACGTGCCCGCCATCGACCGGCGCGCGTCCGCCCCAATGTGCGGTCTGTTCAAGCAACAGCACCTTGGCACCCGAGCGGGCCGCTGAATATGCGCTTTGCAAGCCTGCGATACCGCCGCCGATCACCAGCACGTCGGCAAAGGCATAGAAATGTTCGTAGGTGTCGGCATCTTTGTCTGTCGGAGCCTGCCCGAGGCCGGCCGACATGCGGATGAAAGGTTCGTAGACGTGTTTCCAGAAGGCACGCGGGTACATGAACATTTTGTAGTAGAACCCTGCCGGCAGGAAGCGCGAGAGATAGGTGTTCACGGCGCCGATGTCATGCTCAAGGCTGGGCCAGTGGTTTTGCGAGCGTGCTTGCAGACCGCCAAACAGTTCAGTCGTGGTGGCGCGTTGGTTGGGCTCGAACCGTGCGCCTGTGCCCAGCCCCATCAGCGCGTTGGGTTCTTCGGCACCTGAGGCGACCACACCGCGTGGACGGTGGTATTTGAACGAGCGGCCCATCAGCATCTGGTCACTGGCCAGCAAGGCCGAGGCCAGGGTGTCGCCATGGAAGCCGGACAGGGATTGACCGTTGAAGGTGAATTTCACCGGGGTGTTGCGGTCGATCAGGCGGCCATGTTGGGCTATGCGGGTGCTCATGTTTAGGAGCCTTTGTGTGGGGGTGGGGTGGGAATTTGAGTTTATTTTGCGAGATGAAGCAGGGGTGCGGGTTAAATATTCCAGCCGGGGCGTTTTTTGGCGATGATATCGAGCACTTGTTTTGGCGGGGCGAGGGTTTGGGCCTTGTATGTGGCGTAAACCTCGAGCGTGTCGGTGGCGCGGGCGGCGTGGAACCATTTTCCGCAGCCTGAGGCGTGGCGCCAGCGTTCGAAATGCACGCCGCGTGGGTTTTTGCGGCTGAACAGGTAAGATTTGAAGTCATCGTCGGTTGAGCCGGGGCCATGGCGGGCAAGATGTGCCTCGCCGCCCGGTGCGAATTCGGTTTCTTCGCCTTTGACGCCGCAGTAGGGGCAATGGAGGATCAGCATTTGGGTATCCTTATCCGGTGTTTTTTGGCGGCAGGCTGGCGGCATTGGTCAGCGATAGTTCGGTTAGTGTGGCGCGGACCTTGTCATCGGTAAAGCTGCCCTCGTCCAGTTCGACCATGCCACCCATGGGGCGTCCGGTGAATGAGAGCGGGTCGGCCCCGGCGGCGAGGGCTGCGGCCTCGCGCGGCTTGCCGGGACGGTACATGGCCCCGCCTTTGTGCACACCACAGACCATGTGGCCGTTGAGCAGGAAGCACAGGCCGCCGAACATCTTCTTTTCCGAGAGGTCGGGGAGCAGGCCGAGGTCGGCGCGCATTTGGTCGGCCATTTGTTCAGAGTAGGGCATTAGCAGGAAGCCTCACATGACGCAAAGAATAACAAGTCACCAAATCCCCATTGAATCGTAGCGAATACTACGACCCAGATTTCGAACATTTGCGAAAACCTTTTTTGTTTCTCCACTTGGTTACTAGCACTCGTCATTTGCTCAGCGACTTCTCGTGACTTCGTTTCTGTGCTCACCCAGTCAATTTCATGGTTCTTAGGAACATCGCCGTCCAAAATCGGAACTGCCAGAGATGCAATTGCCTGTGGTATTTCTTTGCCTTCATTTTTCCATTTGTTCTCTATTGATGCCGCAAGAACAGATGTGTTCTGCAAGCTCAAATGAATGTCTCGTCTATGAAGATTGAACATCTTACGATTCCACTGCTGATCTCTGATCAACTGAACTGGAGTGGGAGAAGCGTGGCGAACAAATGCAAAATACAAAATGGCAACAGCGACCCCGAAAGCGCCCATTCTCTGAAAGAAATCTCCGTTTCCAGTGACAGCAAAGAAGCCCGAGAATCCCAACCAAGCGGCGATTCCAACCATCCCAAAGAAATCCGTAGCAAAAAACGACTTCATCAATGCGCCACCCCCGCCGCCACGCTCTCATCAATGAAACGTCCCTCGGCAAACCGGTCCAGTGAAAACGCCTGCGTCAACGCAGACTCCCCCGTGGCCATCAGTTCGGCAAAGCCCCAGCCCGAGCCGGGGATGGATTTGAAGCCGCCGGTGCCCCAGCCTGCGTTGATGAATGCGCCCTCCAGCGGGGTTTTGGACAGGATGGGAGAGCGGTCGCCGGTCATATCCACAATGCCGCCCCATTGGCGCAGCATTTTCAGGCGCGAGACCATGGGGAAGGTCTCGACCAGGGCGCGCACGGTTTCTTCGATGTGGTGAAAAGACCCGCGCTGGGTGTAATTGTTATAGCCATCCGCGCCGCCGCCGATGACCATTTCGCCTTTGTCAGATTGGCTCATATAGCCGTGCACCGTGTTGGCCATGACCACCACGTCCATGCAAGGCTTGATCGGTTCGGAGACCAGCGCCTGAAGGGCTACGGATTCGATTGGCAGGCGGAAACCGGCCATGTCGGCCAGAATGCCAGAGTGCCCGGCCACCACCATGCCGAGTTTATCGCAGTCAATCGCGCCTTTGGTGGTGTCCACACCCGTGACGCGACCGTTGTCGGACCGCACGCCGGTGACTTCGCATTGCTGGATGATGTGCATGCCCATGTCGGAACACGCCCGCGCATAACCCCAGGCGACTGCGTCGTGGCGGGCCGTGCCGCCGCGTGCCTGCCACAGCGCGCCCAATACCGGATAACGCGGGCCGTCGAGGTTGATGATCGGCACAAGCTGTTTGACTCGCGCAGGCGAGATATATTCGGTTGTGACCCCTTGCAGGGCGTTGGCGTGGGCGGTGCGCTGATAGCCGCGGATTTCGTGTTGGGTCTGGGCCAGCATCATTACGCCACGCGGGCTGAACATGATGTTGTAGTTCAGGTCTTGTGACAGGTCTTCGTAGAGCGAGCGGGCTTTCTCATAGATCGCAGCCGATGGATCCTGCAGATAGTTTGAGCGGATGATGGTGGTGTTACGCCCGGTGTTGCCGCCACCCAGCCAGCCTTTTTCAATGACGGCGACATTGGTGATGCCGTAATTCTTGCCCAGGTAATACGCGGTGGCGAGGCCATGGCCCCCTGCCCCAACGATGACAACATCGTATTTCTTTTTCGGCTCAGGCGCACGCCATGCCCGGCCCCAGCCAGTGTGATAGCGCAGGGCCTCGCGGGCGACGGCAAAGACGGAATAGCGTTTCATGGGCGTTCGAATCCAATTGGGGCGGTATCTGGCAAAGATATGCAATGTGGGTGCGTTATGGCTACGCATTAATTCGTCGCAATAACGTACAGTTGCGACATGGTGAGGCTAAAGGGCCGTTTTGGTCTTTTTCAGAAGGGCTGTGGGCTGTAGATGAGGGTGAAACAGGAAAGCAAACCATGACATTCTGGATAATAGTTACAGTACTTGTTTTGACCGTAAGTGCGTTGCTGGCAATGGTGTTGCTGCGCGGCCGAGTCGGTGGGCAACCGGCAGCGACCTATGACCTGCGGGTGTACCGCGATCAACTGCATGAAGTGGACCGCGACGTGGCACGCGGCATTGTGGCAGTTAGCGAGGCCGATCGCGTGCGCACTGAAATCTCGCGGCGGATATTGGCGGCGGATGCACAAGTGCAGGCTGAGGTGGCTGGCGGGGGGCAATCACGCACTGTGTCGCTGAGTGTTGCGGTGGTGTTGGCTGTGGCACTGGTTGGT
>DAOUQK010000111.1 GCA_030625695.1 Paracoccaceae bacterium
AGAATGGCGCCCGAACGGCCATAAACTGCACGGGAATAGCCTGCATCGGGCCGCGCCTGCTTGCCGCCAACATACATCTTGGCGGTGCGGTCAATCGGCCCGGCTGGACCGGCTTCGCCAGTCTTGGCGGCGATCTTGCCCAAAGATTTAGATTTCCCCTTGGCCTGCGTATAGGCCGCCAAGCCTTCCCAACCCCCTTCGCGGCCAAAGCCGCTTTCACGCACACCGCCAAATCCGGCGGCGGCATCCATCAGGTTGGTGGCGTTGATCCAGACAATTCCGGCCACCAGCTTGGGGGCGATATCCAGCGCCAGATTAATATTCTCACTCCAAACCGTCGCAGCCAGCCCATAGCGGGTGTTATTGGCCAATGCCACAGCTTCGGACGGCGTGCGAAAGGTGGTTGAAACCAGAACCGGCCCGAAAATCTCTTCCTGCATCAGGGTATCAGAGGTGGTCAGCCCGGTGATCAAAGTGGGCGGATAAAAGCAACCATCGGGCAAGGGGGTCGTGGCGTGGTATGTTTCGCCCGCCGTATTACCCGCAACCATGGCGCTGATCGTTGCCAATTGCACCGGGTCCACCACCGCACCCACGTCAATACATTTGTCGAGCGGGTTGCCGATCCGCAAGCCATCCATTCGCGTGCGCAACTTGGCATAGAAACCTTCGGCAATGCCTTCCTGCACCAACAGGCGTGACCCCGCGCAACAGACTTGACCCGAGTTGAACCAGATTGCATCAACCAGACCCTCAACGGCGGAATCAATATCGGCGTCGTCAAACACGATATAGGGCGACTTGCCGCCCAACTCCAACGACAGGGCCTTGCCGCTGCCCGCTGTCGCCTCGCGGATACGCCGACCCACGCTGGTAGAGCCGGTAAAGGCGATCTTGTCGACCGGGGCTGCGACAATCATTTCACCCACAGCGCCGTCGCCAGTAACGATGTTGACCACACCTCTGGGCAGGCCAGCTTGGCAACAAATATCGGCGAACAAAAGCGCCGTCAAAGAGGTGTATTCAGCGGGTTTCAACACCACTGTATTGCCCATCGCCAAAGCGGGCGCGATTTTCCAGGCCAACATCAGCAACGGGAAGTTCCACGGGATAATCTGACCGCATACGCCCAACGCTTCAGCATCCGGCAAAGCCTCGGGCATCAGCTGCGCCATGCCTGCGTGGTAATAAAAATGCCGCTGCGCCAGTGGGATATCAATGTCACGTGATTCGCGGATCGGCTTGCCATTGTCGAGGGTTTCCAAAACCGCAAACAACCGGCTGTGTTTCTGCAACAATCGCGCCAGTGCGTATAGGTATCGCGCCCGCCCCGGCCCGCCGATCTTTTCCCACTTACCTTGTGCTGCGCGCGCGGCAGCAACGGCTGCATCAACATCGCCTTGGGTCGCCTGACTTAAGGTCGCCAGAACTTCGCCCGCTGCCGGATTACGACTCTCGAACCCATCACCGGGTGCGGTGAACGCGCCGTTAATGAAATGGCCAAACCGGTCGCCCTGATCCACCAACCAGGCCAGCGCCTCGGCGGCACTTTCCGGGGCGGGGCCGTATTCCATAGTTTCGAATTTGTCTTTGACGCTCATATCTTCTTACCCAATTGCATGGCGATACCCCGCCGAATAGGCCCCGGTTACATGGTGCTCCAACTGCCGTTCAATATCGCCCAGCAACGAACTCGCTCCAAACCGGAACAGATCGGGTCGCAACCAGAGATCCCCCAATTCGTCCTTCATCAGCGCTAGGTACACAAGCGCATCCTTGGCCTTGGAAATCCCGCCCGCCGGTTTGTATCCAATCCGATAGCCGGTGCGTGCATAATATTCGCGGATCATCCGGATCATCACCAAAGACACCGGCAAGGTGGCATTAACGCTTTCCTTGCCGGTCGAGGTTTTGATGAAATCCGCCCCCCCCATCATCGCCACCACCGATGCACGCGCCACATTGCGCAACGTGCCCAACTCTCCGGTAGCCAGAATTGCCTTCATATGCGCATCACCACAGGCGGCGCGAAAGGTCTGTATCTCTTCGTATAGTGCCTGCCAATTGCCCGACAGAACGTGACGGCGCGATATCACAATATCAATCTCAGCCGCGCCCGCCTTCACGCTTTCACCAATCTCGGCCACCCTTAGGTGGAACGGGGAAAGCCCCGCAGGAAACCCGGTACTGACCGCAGCCACCGGAATACCACTGCCGGCCAACGCGTCCACCGCCGGACCAATCATATCGTGATAAACACAGATCGCCCCGGTGGTTACCGGTCCCATGCCCATCGCGTCCAGCAATTCCTGCCGCACTGGTTGGCGCGCCTTGGCGCACAGGCGACGCACCCGGTCGGCGGTATCATCGCCCGACAGGGTTGTCAGGTCGATGCAGGTGATGGCCCGCAAAAGCCACGCCGCTTGCCATTCTTTCTTGACGGACCGCCGCCCCGGCAGGGTGGCCGCGCGCCGTTCAATCGCCGAAGTATTGGCCTGCACGGATCGCACCCATTGCATATCCAATGGAATGCCCGGATTGCGCGGTTCGGTGACCTGCGGCAGATGCGTTGTTGGGGTGGTGGTTTTGGTGCTCATCGTCAGCCCTTTGGACGGATAAGCTCACAGGCTGACACGGGTGGACGACATTGGCAAGCCGGGGGCGTCGGCCTATTCAGGTTCTGAGTGTCTGATTCAAAACCTAACACATGATATCAAAGCCTTACAATTCCGCATTTTCTGCCAAGCAGTACCCGCGCAGTCGCCACCCTTGAGTGCTTTGCGCATCACACCCCAGAACTTGCTGGACCCGGCGAAGGCTTCCGCCCGCTCGGCGCTGACATAGGCCTTATCTGCCCAGACGGATGCCTCAGCGCCGTGCAAAAGATCGTCCCAGATACGACTGTCATGCACCTTTGCCGTGGTCGTATCCAGGTTGTGCACGATACTACTTTCGGCATCGACGCCAATATGCGCTTCCCATTGCCCGGCAGTGGTTTGCTTGCAAACCACGAGAGGAGGGTCAAACTACCAGTAGTTGCCCTTCTTGGTGCTGCTCATATCCGGGTCACGCTTGGCGGCCGACTTCAAGTGGGCCTTGTTTGGTGCCAAATCTGAGAAGATCAAGCTTGAGCAATACGAACTGGCGCTGGAAGATATCGAAACGGCAATGGCGGCCATTCATGCCGAGGATGAGGCGATTGACCTGCGCAAGTCAAAACCCGCACCGCGCAAATCGAACCGGGGCCATTTGCCCAAACACCTGCCGCGTATTGAAGAGGTAATTGAGCCGGAAAGCACGACCTGCGCTTGTGGTGCGGAACGCCACATGATTGGCGAAGATACTTCTGAACGACTGGACATCATCCCCACCCAATTCCGCGTCATTGTAACCCGCCGCCCAAAATACGCCTGTCGATCCTGCGAGGCAGGCATTGTGCAAGCTCTGGCCAAACCCCGCCTGATCGAAGCTGGAATGCCAACCGAAGCCACGGTGGCCAGCGTGATCGTTAGCAGATACGCGGACCATCTGCCGCTGTATCGCCAGCCCAAATCTATGCGCGGCAGGGTGTTGATCTGGACCACTCTACACTGGCATACTGGGTTGGCAAAGCTGCATACGAATTGCGGCCTGTCTATGATTGCCTGCTGGAGAATCTCAAACAATCCTCCAAGTTATTCATGCCCTCTCGGCAGATTGCTATGCAATCGTCTGCCGGGTTATAGACGAAACCACCGCTCCGGTGCTTGATCCGGGGCAAGGAAAAACCAAAACAGGGTACTTCTGGGCTCTGGCCCGCGATGATCGGCCATGGCTGGGGCAAGCCCCACCGGGCGTGGCATTTACCTATGCACCGGGACGCAGTGGCAAATACGCTGGCGATATTTTGCAGGGCTTTAAAGCGCCGTCAGCCCGCCCGCCATTTGTCGGCCATCTCGCCCGTCCTGAAGTTCGAACGATACTTTCTGATTGTCGGCCAGCCCGGTCATTCCCGAGGCTTCGACAGCCGAGATATGCACAAACACATCCTTGCCGCCATCGTCGGGTGCGATGAACCCGAATCCTTTGGTTGTATTAAACCACTTCACGGTGCCTGTTGGCATGGTCCCGCGTCTCCTTCTTGTCTTTACCCCCAGTGACAAAGGGGCCATTAAAGGTGCTGCAAATCATCGTGACCTACGCACAAAATTTGGCAAAGCCAGGAAGCGATCCGCAGCTTACCTAGCGTCAGGATCGCAGAATTGGGCGAAAAATCAAGGTTTACGGAGGAAACCCCGGGTTTGGGTGGGTGCCCGGGAACTGATAGGACAAGGAATTGGCGATGATCCTTTATGGGTTAAAAAGCTGCGATACCTGCCGCAAGGCGTTGAAATTCTTGCCGGATGCGGAGTTTGTTGATGTCAGGGGCCAAGGTGTTCCCGGTGATGTTCTGGCCCGGGCGTTGCAACAGTTTGGGGCGAAATTAGTCAACACGCGTTCGACCACATGGCGGGAATTGTCGCGCGATGAGCAGCAAAAGCCAGCGCTTGAATTGTTGCAGACCTATCCAACCGTGATGAAACGCTCATTGATCACCGACCAGGATCAGATGTGGCTGGGCTGGGCTTCCGACACACAGGCCGCGTTCAACCAGGGCTGAACCAGCGGCGGAAACCGGCGTCCAGAGACAGGGCTCCGCCGCCTTTGACCACCAGAAATGCCAGCGTGAATACCCAGAACAGACGTTGATCCATGATCACTGAGTCGGGAAAACGGTCGAACCAGAACCCCAGCGTTTTGGCGTCTACCATGTCGTGGCCAAAAACATCCGTCAACGATTGCATCACTACAAATCCGATCAGCCCCAGGGATGCAAGGCGTGTCAAAAGCCCGGCGACAATCATCGCCGGGAACAGGAATTCGGCCCAGGTGCCGCCGACCACGACCCACCAATGAAAGACCGAGAGTTGCGTTGGGTCATAGCCCACCGCTTCGATCTGTTTAGGGAATATCTGCGCATAGGCACCGATCGACGGATGAAATATGCCCAATGCGCCGTCGCCCAGTTTGGTCAGGCCCGAGTGCCAGTAATAGGCCAACAGGCTGGCGGCGACGATGAACCTTGCGGCCAGCGGCAGCAGCCAGTCACCGATTTGTTCAATCTGATGAAATACCGCGTGATACAGTGAGATAAGCGCGCGCAATGCAGCATCCTTTTACTCCAGTGACACCAATGCGCCCCCCAAAAGCAACAGGGTCAACGGTCCGCCCATGTCAAACTGCGGTGCCTCCGTTGTTGCGGCGTCCAATGCGTCGCCAAGCTTTGCGCCCTGCATCAGCGCCAATATCCACGTCGCCCCGCCGGGCGGCAGGGCTTGCGGTATCGGGTCAAACGCAGGCCGGGTGATCAGCACATCCTGCGCCTTGGATTGCGCGGTTTGCGCGTCGTTCCAGATGTCCAGAACCGGCCAGTCCGAGCGGATGACCTGAACGGCCGGGGCGAGGTGTACTTTGGTCTGCAACAAAGCCTCGGGTGGGATTTCAGCGAGGTGTTCTGAAGGCATCGCAGGGGCGTCGCCTGCGTGATAAGCCTGACGTATTGCCAGTTCAAGCCGCGCAACATCCGCCAAATACCCCATCTGGTCCAACTGCTTGTGGCTTTCCAGAAAGGCGGGGAACGCCGCACCGTAATACATCATTCGCGGATCAGTTGGCGGGTGCGCGCGCAAAAATGCACCCGCCACCCGGTTCATGTTTTCGGGTCCCAACAGACGGGTAACGGTTGGGAAACCAACCTTCAGGGCGGTGATCAGTGAATGCACCACATTGTTGCGGTAAACATCAAACCTGCGCCCGGCTGTATGGGCCATTCCGTCCTGCAACCCATCTGGCGCAGGCAGGTGCGCATCCATCAAAGCCGAGATAAACTGCTTCATGCGCCTTCCAGTGCCAAAGCGGCTTGGGCCGCTTCGCCTTCCAGAACCACCCAATCGGGCACGTCATTATCCCATTCGACCAGCACTGGCTTGGGTCCGGTGGCGGCCAGGGTATAGTCTAAAAGCGTCCAAACCGGGTCTGCAACCAAAGCCGCATGATTGTCGATCAATAATGGCGCGTCATGGTCATCCTTATCCACTTCGTGCCCACCGAGATGGATTTCTCTTACTTTATCAGTGGGATAGGCGTCAATATATCCTTCAGGCGAAAACCCCAGATTGGTGGCTGAGACAAATACATTGTTCACGTCCAGCAACAATCCACAGCCGGTACGCCGGGCGACTTCGTCAAGGAACGCAGGTTCCTCCCATGTACTGCTGGCAAAATTCAGATAGCTTGAGGGGTTTTCCAGCAGCATTTGCTGCCCCAGAACCTCTTGCACCAGGTCAATGTGATCGCAGACATGGGCAAGGGTGGTATCGGTATATGGCAATGGCAGCAGGTCATTCAGGAACTGCCCATCGTGGGTAGACCAGGCCAGATGTTCGGAAAAGATCGCCGGTTGCAGCCAACCAATCAGATGTTTCAGTCGGGCAAGATGGGCGGGGTCAAGCGGGGTTTCACCGCCAATTGACAGGCCAACTCCGTGCACTGAAATGGCAAAATCTTGCCGCAGCTGGCGCAGTTGCGCCAAGGGTCGCCCGCCATCGCCCATATAGTTTTCGGCGTGTATTTCCAGCCAGGAAACCGCGCCTGGGTGTTCAATCAAATCATTGAAATGCTGAGGTTTATAGCCAACCCCAGCGGTGTTGGGCAAAGGAGAAAAGTCAGGTTTTTCACTCTGCATGACACGGCTTTCAATGGATCGCAATGCAACGGGTAGGGGCGCAACCCGCCCTTACTCAACCCATACCGCCCACCGTTTAGGCGGGCAAGTCCCGCTTGAGCAGGCCAAGCGAGCCGTGGCGCGTTGTGCCGTCTGCCATGGCCGGCAATTCCAGCGTTTCGCACGATCCGGCATCGACCAAAGTCCACGCATTGCCTTGATAATCAACCACCGAGGTGCCGGCGCAGGTTGTGCCGGGTCCGGCGGCGCAATCGTTTTGCCCGGCCACGGAAACGCCATAACATTTTTCTTTTGATTGCGCGGCAACGCTTGTGGCCTGTGCTGCCAATGCGGCGGCCACGGCGCTGGCGACGGCGAGGGTCTTAACTGCTGTAGACATTTCAATTTGTCCTTTGTTGCGAAAAATGTGTCACGTCTTGATTGTTACAATATAAGGGTGCGCGCACTGTGATTGAAGACACGAGCGCGTGCCTCACGCAGGCGTCACCGATTGTGACAGCATTTCATTACCTAAGGTATTGTAATAATACGTGAATTAAATGGCGTGGTGCAACCCGGTCGATTTTTCAGACCGGGTTAACCCATGAATCTACTGGACTATTTCAGCAAATCCGGTGGTGTCGCTTCTCTTCCCAACGCCTCTGTTACTTCGCTTAACGCCACCACAGAGGTGCGTTTATCGCCCAAACGGCGCAGGGTAACGGTGCGATCTTCCACCTCGCGGCCACCCACGGCCAGGATCACCGGGACCTTGCCAACCGAGTGTTCACGCACCTTGTAATTAATCTTTTCATTGCGGGTGTCGGCCTCGGCACGCACACCGGCGGCTTGCAATTCGGTCACCACTTCGGACACATAGTCGTCCGCATCCGAGGTGATCGAGGCCACAACAACCTGACGCGGAGCCAGCCAGAATGGCAGTTTCCCGGCATGGGTTTCGATCAATATGCCGATAAACCGTTCAAACGAACCAAGGCAGGCGCGGTGCAGCATATAGGGGCGGTGTTTCGCGCCGTCTTCACCGATATAGGTCGCATCAAGGCGCTCGGGCAGGTTCGGGTCGACCTGAAAGGTGCCACATTGCCATTCCCGGCCAATCGCATCGGTCAGTTTGAAGTCCAGTTTTGGCCCATAAAACGCGCCTTCTCCGGGGTCGAGCGTATAGGGGTAGCCGGTGGCCTTGATCGCGTTTTCCAGCGCGTTTTCAACGTGATCCCAACTTTCTTCGCTGCCGACCCGTTTTTCCGGGCGAGTGGCGAACATGATTTCGAACTTCTCGAAACCCAAATCTTTATAGACGCTGGCCAGAAATTCGATGAACTTGGCACATTCGGCTTCGATCTGATCTTCGGTGCAGAAAATATGCGCGTCATCCTGGGTAAACCCACGCACCCGCATGATCCCGTGCAATGCGCCTGATGGCTCATACCGGTTGCACGACCCGAATTCGGCCAACCGCAGGGGCAGGTCCCGGTAAGATTTCAGACCTTGGTTGAATATCTGCACATGGCACGGACAATTCATCGGTTTTAACGCGTTAATCGCCTTTTCGCGCGCGTGTTCCTCATCGACCTCGACGATGAACATATGTTCCTGATATTTGTCCCAATGCCCCGAGGCGATCCACAGCTTGCGGTCAACCACCTGCGGTGTGTTCACTTCCTGGTAGCCATCGGCGCGCTGTTTGCGGCGCATATAGTCCTGGAGTTCGGTGTAGATGGTCCAGCCATCGGGGTGCCAGAATACCTGACCGGGGGCCTCTTCCTGCATGTGGAACAGGTTCATCTCGCGGCCCAGCTTGCGGTGGTCCCGCTTGGCGGCCTCTTCCAGCATGAACAGGTGCTTTTTCAGCTTTTCCCTGTTGGTGAAGGCGACGCCGTAAATTCGCTGCAACATGGCGCGGTTGGAATCGCCACGCCAATAGGCGCCGGCAATCGACATCAGTTTGAAACTATCGCCCGGCACCTGCCCGGTATGTTGTAAATGCGGGCCACGACACAGGTCCTGCCAGTCACCGTGCCAGTACATGCGCAGGGGTTCATCGCCGGGAATGGCGTCAATCAGTTCGACTTTATAAGGTTCGCCATTGTCGGTATAATGTTGAGCGGCACGGGCGCGGTCCCAGATTTCGGTGCGCACGGGTTCACGCTTGTTGATGATTTCCTTCATCTTTTTCTCGATCAGCCCAAGGTCTTCGGGGGTGAACGGTTCTTTGCGGTCAAAATCGTAATACCAACCGTGCTGAATGACCGGGCCGATGGTGACTTGGGTATCAGGCCAAAGTTCTTGCACCGCGCGGGCCATGATATGTGCGAGGTCATGGCGCACAAGTTCGTTGGCCTGTTCTTCGTCCTTCATGGTGTGAAGGGCGATGGTCGCATCCGTATTAATTGGCCATTGCAGGTCCCAATGGACCCCGTCAACGGTGGCACTGATGGCTTTTTTGGCCAGTGAATTGGAAATGTCGGCCGCGACCTGCGCCGGGGTGACCCCGGCGTCATAGGTGCGTGCATTGCCATCGGGAAAAGTAAGGGAAACAGTTTGAGATTTTGCGGCCATTTGCATAGGCTCCTCGTCGGTTTGGCGCCCACTGAACGCCCGGTTGCGGGTATGTATTGCGCCTGTTTACCCATTGGTCCGGGCTTGTCAATTGCCAGAACGCATGCAGTATGGAACCGGGGCCGAAATGAAGCCTTCCATCCTGAAAACCGCAAAAGGTATATTAAGATGCCCGAAGTCGATTGGTCCCGAATGAAAGCACAAGAGCTTCGCGCGCTGGCGGCGCAAAATGCGGTTGTGATCCTGCCGATTGCCTCGATTGAACAGCACGGGCCGCATCTGCCGGTGATGACCGATACACGATTGGGTCAGGAGGTGGCGCACCGGGCCGCGCGTATGGTTTATGATCGTCGTCCAACGGTGGTGACGCCGGTGGTCTGGTCTGGTCTGTCCGAGGCGGGGGAGGATATGAACGATCTGTTGGAAGATCAGGGCGGGATGATGCATGCCTGCGAGGCGGAAACGTCGATGATGGTGGCCTGTCAGAGCGATCTGGTGGACAGCTCTGGTCTGGCCAGTCTGGCCAGCGATGATGGGTTGGGGGCGGGTTTCCTTAAGGCCGGCAAGGCATCTTATCGGTGGCGGTCATTTTCCCATATTACTGCCAATGGTGTGGCTGGAAACCCGATAAGGGCCAACGCAGAAAAAGGTGAAAAGTTGATAGAGGTCAGCGCCGAGGCCCTTGCCAATCTTATCGCTGACCCGGCCAC
>DAOUQK010000360.1 GCA_030625695.1 Paracoccaceae bacterium
TAATCTTTCGGTGTTAGGCTTTGGGCAACACGCGCCATAAATTGTCTGGATGGGCGCGACATGGACTTAAGATTGCCATATTGTTGTAGAAAAACTGAGGCAGCAGAAATGAGAACGCCATGAAACCGAATTCGGTCGGGCGTGTTGACGGGTCTGACCCGTTGTCGCACCCCGTAATTTCACCAAAGCCCAAAGTCGGGTTTGTTGCCGGCACGGTCCTTTATACCCGCGAGGGTGAAGTGCCCGTGGAATTTTTGTCGCCTGGCGACAGCCTGATCACCCGTGACGCTGGCATGGTACGGCTGACACGTATCCTCCACCGTCGTTGCGTGTCGCGGGCAATTTCATTTGCCGCAGGATCACTGGGCCACACCCGTCCGGAACAGGATTTGATTCTGCCGGCTGCACAGCTGATTCTGATCCGTGATTGGCGTGCTCAGGCGATGTTTGGCACCGAACAAGCACTGGTACGGGCAGACGCGCTGGTTGACGATGAATTTGTCTGCGATCTGGGGGTCCAGAAAATGCACCTGCATCAACTGGAATTTTCCGCCCCGCATGTGATTTACGCCGGCGGAGTCGAGCTTTCTTGTATGTCCAATGGGGCGCAAACCCCGTCTTTGGCGGCGTAAGCCACTTTTAGATCAACGTTTGCGCATCCAGAAGCTTTGGGCGCGGCCTTTTGCCAGAAACGGTAGTTTTTCAATGGCATCCGGGCGGGCACGTTGCAGGTAATATCCGGGCCAAAGCACCTCGTATCCGTCACCTTGCAGCAATGCGTGCAACACATATTGCTCGCCCCAGGACGGGCAGTCGTAAAAGAACCGTTTGGGGTATTCAAAGGGTAGAAAAACATCGTGTACGTGGATCACCACACCCGGTGCCAGCGCCGGTATGATGCGGCAAAACAGGTGGGCAACATCGTTGCTCATCCGCACTTGGTGGCTTGAATCAATGAACAGGATGTCGCCGGAGTTCAAGCCTGAGAACAGTGACGGATCAACCTGTTCCAGGTTCTTTTGTTCAAAATTATCAACCACATGGGCGATGTCGGCGCGTGGGTACGGATCAATCGCCGTGATCTTTGTGTCCAGCCTTGCGTCAATCACCGCCTGCCGTGTCACCCGGGTGGAATTGCCACAGCCAACCTCGATCACCTGCGCCGGTTTGTAACGGCGCACCATCAGATACAACGCCTCGGCGTCGGGCGTGTCGTAATAGCCGTTGTTGGCGTGATATCCGGTCGACGTCCCTTGCGCATCGGTTAGCCGATTCAAGGCGTCGCCATGCTCGGCCAGTTCGCCCGCCAAGCCGGTCACGTCAAATCCGTCCATCCCCGGCGACAGAGCATAGGCGGGTTTTTCAAGGCCACCTGCCCGTTCAAACCATTGCAATCTTTCCTGCTCTGCCCGGTGCACGCTTGGATCGACAAATTTCACATCAAGTTTGCTGATCAAGGCATTGAGTTCAGTATATTTTCTTTTCTGGCTCACGTGATTCCCTTGCCCTGTCTGACCCTGTTTTACCGCTGCATACCCAAGGGATTTGAGAATGTACATTCAAAGCCGGTTTCATGTGCTGAAATACTCTTGTAGGATTCGCGAATTAAACACCCGTTCAATTCAAACCGGATGACGAGGCCCCGACATGGACTTTGCCCTGAGCGACGAACAAACGGCGATTTTTGACATGGCGCATGCCTTTGGTCAGGAACATATCGCACCATATGCCCGTAAATGGGAGGGCGAAGGCACCATTCCCAAAACCCTGTGGCCCGATATCGGCGCGCTGGGGTTCGGCGGGCTTTATGTCTCGGAAGAAGGTGGCGGATCGGGCCTTGGCCGTCTTGATGCCACATTGGTTTTCGAAGCCTTATCAATGGCCTGCCCATCTGTGGCGGCATTCCTGTCAATCCACAATATGTGCGCCAAGATGCTCGACAGTTTTGGCGATGAGGCGTTAAAGGCGCGGGTGATGCCAGACGTCTTGGCGCTTAACACCGTGCTCAGCTATTGTTTGACTGAACCAGGGGCCGGTTCAGACGCGGCGAGCCTGACAACGCGGGCCGCACGCGACAACCAAGGCTATACATTGAACGGCACCAAGGCGTTCATCTCGGGCGGCGGGTATTCCGACGCCTATGTGGTGATGGCGCGCACCGGGGCGGACGGGCCAAAGGGCATTTCGACCTTGTATGTCGAAGACGGGACCGAGGGGCTGAGTTTCGGCGCGTTAGAGGAAAAGATGGGGTGGCGGTCGCAACCCACCGCGCAGGTGCAGTTTGACGATTGCCAGATCCCTGCGGGAAATCTGGTCGGGGTCGAAGGCGACGGGTTCAAATATGCGATGATGGGCCTAGACGGCGGGCGGTTGAATATCTCGGCCTGTTCGTTGGGGGCGGCGCAGACGGCGTTGACGATGACCTTGAATTATATGGGCGAACGAAAGGCATTCGGGAAATCCATCGACCAATTCCAGGGGCTGCAATTCCGGCTGGCGGATATGGAAATCGAATTACAGGCAGCACGGGTGTTTTTGCGTCAGGCGGCGTGGAAGCTGGACAATAATGCACCGGATGCGTCGAAATTCTGTGCCATGGCAAAGAAATTTGTCACCGAGGCGGGCAGTAAAATCGTCGATCAATGTCTGCAATTGCATGGCGGGTATGGGTATCTCGCGGATTATGGCATTGAAAAGCTGGTGCGCGACTTACGTGTGCATCAGATTCTGGAAGGCACAAATGAGATTATGCGGGTGATTGTCGCGCGCCACATGTTGGCGAACCGCTAGAATGGGCGATATCGACATTCGGGTGGTCGGCTGTGCCGGGCGGATTACGTTCACCCGGGCGCAGGCGCTGAACGCGATGACCTATGAGATGTGTATGGCGATTGATGCGGCCATGCGGGGGTGGGCGAATGACCCTAAGGTCGCTTTGGTGGTGATCGACGCCGAGGGCGACAAGGCGTTTTGCGCAGGCGGCGACATTGCCGAGTTATATGCCACAGGACGGGCGGGCGATTTTGCCTATGGGCAGAAGTTTTGGCGCGATGAATACCGTCTGAACGCGTTTATTGCGGAATATCCCAAGCCTGTGGTCAGTTTCATGCAAGGATTTGTCATGGGCGGCGGGGTTGGCATTGGCTGTCATGCGGGCGTTCGGGTGGTGGACGCTTCGACACGGATTGCCATGCCCGAATGCGGTATTGGTCTGGTGCCGGATGTTGGCGGGTCATACTTACTGGCCCGTGCGCCGGGGCACTTAGGTGAATACCTCGGCCTGACCGGTACGCGGATGGCGGCGGATGACGCGATTTTTGCTGGGTTTGCA
>DAOUQK010000283.1 GCA_030625695.1 Paracoccaceae bacterium
CAGCGTATGTTTCTGGCATTTTCTTCGCGTTCCAATCAACTATCCATTGCGGGTATTCGTCATAATAATAGCTGCTGGTCACGAACTGGCTGATGGCTTTTGAAAACCAGAATGCCTTGCCCGCATGACCCGCCATCGAAACCGCGCCGCGATCTTTGACTGAGACACCAAACACCTTGGCTTTGCCCGCCGTCAGCGAGGCCAGTTCATCGGAAAACGTGGTTGTCAGAATTGCGGCGGGCGAGCGTCCGTCGCTTGTTGCGGCCTTTTGTCGGGTCGATCTCGGTCGCGGCATCCACATCGGCCCCTTCAGTCAGAAGGTGGTAATCCGGGTCTTCGATATTGTAGGTCGTGGCCCCCGTCGCGCGATCAAACCAGATGTTGCCAATCATCCCGTGCGCGGCAGGTTGCGCGCCGGTTGCAAGCGTGACATGCCCGACGATGGTCTCGGTATTGGCGTGGCCATGATAGGCGTTTTTGTACACCACGCCTTCATCCAGCAAATAACGCAGGCCACCTTGGCCAAGACGATCATAATAGCGGGTCGGCAGATCACCCCGGAACTGATCGACGGTGATTTGCAGGATGAGCTTTGGTTTTTCCGTAGCAAGGGCGGGGGCAGCAAGAGTGGAGAGAGCCAACAATACGGCAGTTGCAGGTGTTGCCAGTTGCGTGTTTCATATTCTCAACTTCCTTTTAAAACCCTGCTGCGCCCAGATGATTACCTTACTTCACGACTTCATACGCCGGGAAGGTCCAACTTCCGTCGAGAATTTCGGGACCCGGCACGTAAAGCCGCACAATGGTGTTCCAGCCCTCGGTGATCGGCAGGCAATTCACCCGCCCGTCGTCGCAACCACCAAAGTTGATGGTGATGCTGTCGTCGTCGTTCCGTTTGGATGTCACGTTGTTGAACGAATAGGCCTCAGCGTCGTTCGCTTCCATAAAGCCGTCCTTGTTGTACATGGTGATCGACCAGAACCCATCGACCGGCACGTCCTTGGCCGTTACCGAATGCGGCGTGGTTCCGTCATTCTTTTCCGGCGTCATAAAAAAGTACATGGCCGCCTCTTTCGGGTTGCCGCCCCAACCGGACGCGGTTCCCATAAGATGATCAAGCGGGCTCATCTTGCTTCGGTCACCAAAGAAACCAGAGCTGTCCGCCGCCGTGGCCGCCAACACATTCCCCGCGTCGCGGATCATTGCCATCGAGTCCAGATCCCAATCCTGGACTTTGAACGATCCGGCGTCTTCCTGGGTCACGATGATTGCATCCTGTGCCGCATGGGCCGCCTTGATGTCCTCGGGATCATTGGGATCAAGAAAGGTTCTGAACAGCAGGAAAAGGTACCGCGTGCCGATCTGTTCCTGAGTGTAGGTGAACTCACCAGGGCCATTTTCGGACGGCAGCATCGAATGGTCCTGGTTGACGATCTGCAACGACTGGAACCGACCGTTCGTATCGGGTTTGGTGATGGTCACCGGGGTTGTCAGGTCAAACACACCGATCGAATACAAAGTATCCCGGTTCATCCGAATGACATCTTGTTTGTCGATCGGCGTCACGTCAGGGAAATGCACGAATTTGCCAAAACCCCCTATGTCAACATAGGCTTGGAAAGTCCGGTCGGATTCGGCGCGGGCGTAATTGTCCACGGTTACAGTTTCGGAGGCAGCCAGTGGAGCGGCCATCAAAGTGACGCCAACGGACAGGGCCGTGACGGTTGAACGGATATTTAGCACAGTCATTTTTTCCTTGTTTGATCGAATATTCAGGTGGTAACATTCGGCAGTTAATTCAGCAACTCGCTGGCAAGACCCATCACAGCGATCACTTTCATCGTGTCTGAGACATGAAGGATCTCGTTATCGACCTTGATATACCTTCCCCCTGATCCAAGCGGCTTCATCTTCCACCTGGACAGGTCCGAGATTGAATCATACCGCACGTCCCCGGGCAGTTTCGCGCCGCGCGTATAGCGTTTGATCTGGCCGGGCGGAACTTTTATACCGTTGCCATTGCCAACATGTGGCTTGTGGCCGGGGTTCACATTCCGGGCAACATTCCCCGTGGCTTTGCCGCCACCTCTCTTCTTGTTCTTCGCATCGGCCATATCCACTGACCCGATTGCCAGCGCGAAACTTGCAGCAATCAATATTACAACCTTTGATAGAATCATTTCAGGTCCACCTTTTTAACATTACATGACCGGCTCAAGAATTACCGGCTTGATATCGCCATCAACCACAGCTTGGCTGGCTCCGTAGTCGCGGGCGATAAAGTTGTATAGGCCATGTCGGGATACTGCGCTAGCTCCCATGCGCCAGCCGCGCAGCACTGGCTGCGTCAAACACACAGAGATATGTAAAGCGGTGCTCCAGACCGGTTCAAGAACTGATAGATGATCCAAACCAGACGTTGACACCTGCTGATGCAATAAGGTGAAATCACAGGCGGGCACTGACTCCGGCAGCCCTCCGGTCAGTTGCTCCGGTAGACAAAGGTCAGTATGCGGCTGGTGCCTTGTGGCGGACGCGGGAACGGTGCAGCACTTCGAACCTGCGCTTTGGCCGCGCCGTCGATCGCTTGCGAACCTGAGCTATCGATGACGTCTACCCGGGCCAGCGTTCCGTCGGCATTAATCTCGAAAAGAACCCGAGCGTACCCTTGAGCCGAGACGCGGACGGCCGCGGCACTATTCAGATGGATCAGAACCCGACCGACATAGTTGGTGACGCCGAAGTTCCCGGAGTTGCGGGAATCAAGAAAGCCGAACCCGCCGGATAAGGCTATGCCATTTTGCCCGACGATCAGATCGGTTTGACCGCCTGGATTGGCAGTCAGCGGCGATTCGATGAGGCGGGGAAACAGCAGTTCGCTAAACTCCGTCGAACCATTGCTCAAACCCTTGGGCTCCGCCGACGTCTGACGTGTCGGAAGCTGCGGACGCGGCGAGGCGGCGATGGCCAGATCGGAACCGTCGGATTCATCTTCGGCCCTCACGGTTTCGGCTTCCTCAGGCGCAGGTTCGACCGCCGTCTCCGGGGTTTCAGGGGCGAGTGTTTCGCGTCCCAACGGAATGACAGGGACCGTTGAGGATTCGGGAACTGGCGTGACAGGCAAGGCAGGCGTGACCGGAACCGGCAAAGCGGCGAGCCGTTGCGGCGCATCCGGTTTCGGCACAGGCGCGACGGGCGGCCTGAGCACCAATTCAGCAGCGACCGGTTCGGCAATGACTGCCTCTACAGGTTCCACGCCCGCGTCTGGGTTACCTTTCGGTGCTTCGACAACGGCTCCAGGCTCAACCGGCGGCGTCACAGCCACATCAACGGCTGTCCCTTGGTCGCCGCCTGACGGCTCCACGGTCTCGGGTTCAGGTATCCGGCCCTCATCCAGTTCAGATGGTTCTGTCGTATCCGGTTGCACGACCTGCCCCGAGCCGGTGTCGGGCGAAGTGGTGTGCTGCGGATTGGCCGAGGCCACCAGCGCCTCACTGGTCGGCGTATCGGCAAACTCCGGCTCCGGAACTGTTTCAGTCGACGGTTCGGGGGGCGGCGTCTTTTCGGGTGGGACAGGTTCGGACAGGTTTTCAGCAACGTCTTCAAAGGCATTACCCAAAGCGACCACATCGTTGGTAGCATCCTCGCCTGATCGCTCCGGTTGAATGCGTGGGGTAAAGTTCAGTCCGACGAAGTGCACCAACAGCGACAACAAAATGGCCACTGTCGCGATGGCAGCAGATCTTCGGATCATTCGAGAGACCGAACAGTGACGAGGAAAACAGACGGCGCGCCCAGGCGGCGCAGCGTGCCGGTGACCTCGATCAGTCGCGAGCCGGGCACATCGCGGTCAGGGACGATCCGCACCGGACCCGTCCCATGGCTGGCCATGAAGGCCGTCGGATCGGTTGGGTCACCCCGGAAACTCAAAGTCCCGTCTTGGCGCAGCACCAGCGCGTCCGGCGGCTCTCGTCCCTCAAGGCCAGAAGTGTCCACAAGTTCCAGTCCGGGATCAAGCGGCGGTGCCACCGTGCCCGCGATAAGGAAAAAGATCAGCATCAGAAAGACGACATTGATCATTGGAATGGTCGAGTCGCGCTTCCAGCGCGGGGGACCAGGGCGGATCACGCGCTCACTCCAGCAATATGACGGTCAACCCGTCACGCCCGCGCAGCCGAACCAAAAGATCCACCATCCGCTGCGCCGAGGCGTCGCCGTCGAGGCTGACCAGCACTTGCCCGGTCTCGACCCGCGCGACCAGTTCGTCCAGCGTTACCGGCGCGCCGTTCAATACCAGCCGCTTGGCACCAAGCTGCACAAAGACCCGTTCGGTTGGCGTGCCCGGCGCCGCAGCCCCGGCAATTGCCTGGCTCAGCTCAATCTCACCGAAGCTCGAAAAGGTCGAGGACAGCATGAAGAACAGCAAGAGCAAGAAGATCACGTCGATAAGCGGGGTCAACGACACCGCGCGTCGGACAAAAGGCGCTGCGTTACGCATCTGAGGCCGCGGGGGTCTTCTCTGCCCCCACCTCCGTGGGAACGGCATGGCTTGGCACCAGCACGGTTCGCAGCGCCTTGTCCGCGAAGACCCGCTCGCGCGCGGTGCGGCTTTCGAGCCAGGCGAGGACCATCGAGGTCGGCATCGCCACCGCCAGCCCGACCGCCGTGGTCAGCAGAGCCACCCAGATCCCGCCCGCCAACAGCGACGGATCGACCGAAGGCCCCGCCGTCTGCAGGCTCTGGAACGCCTCGATCATGCCAAGTACCGTGCCAAAAAGCCCGAGCAGCGGCGCGAGCTGCGCCACAGTGTCAAGGAAACGAAAGCCGCGTTC
>DAOUQK010000247.1 GCA_030625695.1 Paracoccaceae bacterium
TTGGTCGGGCTGGCCGGATGGTTCAGTGGCTCGTACCTGCTGACGCTTTGGACCAGTGCCGGGTTGATCGGCGCATTGGCAATGCTGGCGTTGGCGGCGATGTTGGTGCGGTTCGCTGCGCGCCACAGCAATGGCATAACCCGTGATCGCCCGGCGTTGCGCTGGGCCTTGGCGGCGATTGGCGGCACAAGGGACGGGGCCGGATCGGTGATGTTGTCGATGGGGCTGGGCCTGTCGGTGCTGGCCGCAATCGGCCAGATTGACGGCAACCTGCGCAATGCAATCTCGGGCAACCTGCCGGACGTGGCACCTTCGTATTTCTTTGTTGATATTCAGAAGGACCAGATGGACGGTTTTAACGCCCGCCTTGCCGGTGATGCAGGCGTTTCCAAGGTCGACAGCGCGCCAATGTTGCGCGGGATGATCACAATGATAAACGGGCGGCCCGCCAAAGAGGTGGCAGGCTCGCATTGGGTACTGAACGGCGACCGGGGCATTACCTATGCCACCGAATTGCCCGAACGCACCCGTGTGACCAAAGGCCAATGGTGGGCACCTGATTATACCGGCCCGCCGCAGATTTCGTTTGCGGCGGAAGAAGCCGGTGAGTTGGGGTTGAACCTTGGAGACACCATTAGCGTCAACATCCTCGGACGTGAAATCACCGCAGAGATCACCAGCTTTCGCGAGGTAGATTTTTCCACCGGCGCGATGGGTTTTGTGCTGACCATGAACCCAGCCGCCCTGGCTGGTGCGCCGCATAGTTTTATTGCCACCGTCTATGCCGAACCCGAGGCAGAGGCCGCCATCCTGCGCGACCTTGCGCGACAATTCCCCAACATCACCGCCATCCGGGTGCGCGATGCCATCGCCCGGGTATCAGACGTTCTGGCAGGGTTGGCCAATGCGGTATCCTGGGCGGCGGCGGCCAGCCTGCTGACCGGGTTTCTGGTGCTGATCGGTGCGGCCGCGGCTGGCACCGGCGCGCGAACCTATGAGGCGGCGGTACTGAAAACGCTGGGGGCATCCCGCGCCCGCATCCTGACCAGTTTTGCCTTGCGGGCGGGTTTGATGGGTGCTGCGGCCGGATTGGTGGCATTACTGGTGGGTATCAGCGGTGGCTGGGCGGTCAATTCTTACGTGCTTGAAACCAGCTTTACCGTGATCTGGCCGTCAGCCATCGGCATCGTTACCGGCGGTATCATCGCCACTTTACTGGCCGGGCTGGGCTTTGCCTGGGGGCCGCTGGCCGCGCGCCCGGCGCAGGTTCTCAGATCGCGCGAGTAGAGTGCCCGCATTGTACCGGCTGCAATAACGCGATCAGATCGAAATTGTCGCAGATCAACGAGTCCAAAGTAATCTCATCCAGCGACGCATAAAAAGCAGCCGCAGCATCCGTCAGTGCCAACCGCAACCGGCAGGCATTAACCAACGGACAGGTATTGTCGGCGTCGGCAAAACACTCGGCCAGCGGCAGATCACCTTCGATCTGACGAAATACCGCGCCAATGCGGATATCTTTGGCTTCGCGGCGCAGACGAATACCGCCGTTGCGACCCCGTTGAGTGGTCAGAAACTCTAACTGGCTTAGCTGATTGATCACCTGCGCCAGATGGTTGGCCGAGATATTGCAACACTCGGCGATCTCGGATTTGGTAACCAGTCGTTCGGGATTGGCCGCGCAATACATCAGCAACCGAATGGCGATATTGGTTCGTTTGGTAATGCGCATAATGACGACCTCCAAGAATGAGTTCTTTCATCGCTTATTGCACATCGAAACAAAAGGCGGTTTGACATACATCAATTGTCATCTTAAGGCGTTTCGCGTTCGAATTGGATCACTTTGACCTGTGAACGTGTTTGACTTGCAAACCCTGTCTCGCGGGTCAAAGTGATGCAGTGACCAAATTGAACGCGAAACGCTGTAATTGATTGGACCCCTCTCATGCCCGCCCCTTATTTCTTCGGTTACGGAAGCCTGGTAAACCGCGCCACCCATAGCTATCCCGACGCCAGCCCGGCGCAGCTTGACGGCTGGCAAAGGGTCTGGCGCCATACAGACTGGCACGCAACCGCGTTTCTGAGTGTGGAACCCGCCAAAGATGCGCAGATCGACGGGTTAATTGCCCACGTCCCAAACAGCGACTGGGTCGCTTTGGATGCCCGCGAAGGCGGCTATCAGCGCACTCCGTCTAACGGAGCTGTCCGACACAACGCGAACCCCGACATCGACATTGCACACTATGTAGTCGCCGACACATGGCAAGGCGATCAACCAGTCCTGAAACCGATCCTGCTAAGCTACCTCGATGTAGTGATCCAGGGATTCCTGCAAGAATTTGGCAAACCCGGCGCCGCCGGTTTTTTCACCAGCACAATGGGTTGGGAAACGCCAATACTGAACGACCGCGCCACCCCGCGCTATCCACGCCACCAAACTTTGACCAAAGAAGAAACCGCCTTCGTCGACGCACACCTGAGCGATCTTAACGTGCGGATCGTCAACAAATTGTAACAACCCTTACTATCTTTGGCCCCTTATATATCTCGGCTGGAGGCCCCCAAACCATCCACGATCACAGCCCTAAGACCGTCCACGCACCACCTGCAGCAACGGCATCAATCCCGCCATCTCGGGTCCTCGCTCTAACCCGGTAATTGCCTTGCGCAACGGCATGAACAACCCGCGCCCTTTGCGCCCCGTCGCCGCCTTCACCGCTCCGGTCCACTGCCCCCAGCTCTCGCTGTCAAACGGCGCGTCAGGTAACAAAGTAAATGCCTGATCGACAAATTCCCGGTCCTCAGCATCCACCAACGGCTCCGCCCCATCGCGGCACAAGGTCCACCATTGCTCAAGGTCCGCCAGAACCGTGATGTTGTCGCGCGCCATGGCCCAGAACGCCCCGGCCAGAGCGTCCGGCACACCCAAGGCCGCCACTGTCCCGCGAACCGCCTCCAACGGCAATGACTGCAAATGATGCGCCGTCAGCGGCATCAGGTCTTCGGCATCAAACTTAGTCGGTGCCGACCCGAAATGCCCAAGATCAAACCCTTCTATCAGCTCAGCCATATCGCCACGCAATTCAATCGGATCAGACGACCCCAGCCGCGCCATCAACGACAACAATGCCATCGGCTCTACGCCCCGTTCCCGCAAATCACGCAACGCCAATGTGCCCAGCCGCTTGGACAGGGCCTCGCCCTGGGGTCCGGTCAGCAATGAGTGATGCGCGAAATTCGGTAGCGGTGCGCCGAGCGCTTGAATGATTTGAATTTGCGTGGCCGTATTGGTCACATGGTCCGACCCACGCACTACATGGGTCACGCCCATGTCGATATCATCCATCACCGAAGCCAGCGTATACAAAACCTGTCCGTCGCCGCGGATCAGCACCGGGTCCGAAACAGACGCCGCGTCAATCGACAGATCACCAAGAATACCGTCACGCCATTCAATCCGCGAGTGGTCCAGCTTGAACCGCCAAACCCCATTGCCGCGTTCCGTGCGTAAGGCGGTCTGTTCTTCCTGCGAAAGGCCCAAAGCGGCCCGGTCATAAACCGGTGGTTTGCGCATATTAAGCTGCTTCTTGCGCTTCAGGTCCAGTTCAACCGGTGTCTCGAACGCCTCGTAAAACCGGCCCATTTCACGCAGACGATCGGCGGCTTCAGCGTAGCGATCCAGTCGTGTAGATTGGCGCTCAACCCGGTCCCAATGCAGACCCAGCCACTCCAGATCGCGTTTTATCGCATCGACGTATTTCTCTTCCGAGCGTACCGGGTCGGTGTCGTCAACCCGCAGAATGAAACTGCCCCCGGATTTGCGGGCAATGAGGTAATTCATCAATGCTGTGCGCAGATTGCCGATATGAATATAACCAGTCGGCGAAGGGGCAAATCTTGTGGTGGTCTGGGGGGTGGTCATGGGGGCGTCTCCTGTTGTCCGCGCGGCTTGTCACAAGGGCGCGCGATTGTCCAGCAATCGCGCTGTCTGGGTTCACCCAACCGGCCTGAATTGACCCAACCGGATTGTGAACGCTGCAACACAATCGCCATGCTACGGTGATTGCGAATACAATACCCGACAACCCCAAAGGGAGCCACCTTATGACCATCAAAGCCAAAACCATGTCCCGCCGCACCTTGCTTGCCAGCGCGGCAGCTATGCCGATCGCGGGTGCGTTTTCTACACCTGCCGTGGCCAGCGCGCCGATGCAGGGCACCAAGAACGCGCTTTACCATCGCATCGCCCTGGGGGATTTCGAGGTGACGACAATACTGGCCTCGACCCGTAATTTCCCGGATCCGCATAATATTTTTGGCCTCAATACCTCGGACGACGACTTTAATGCCGCCTCGGCCGCCGCCAATATCCCCGCCGACAAGGTGCAATTCTTCTTTACCCCGACGGTGGTCAATACCGGGTCCGAACTGATCCTGTTTGACACAGGCCTAAGCGCCAAAGGCACCACGGCAGCCCTGGCCGAGGCCGGATATACCCCCGATCAAATCGACACGGTAGTGATCACCCATATGCACGGTGACCATATCGGTGGGCTGATGGCGGACGACACCGAGACCTACGTCAACGCGCGTTATATCACTGGCGGGGCCGAGTTTGATGGCTGGGGCAAGACGGGCAACAAAACTTTTGAGGCCAAAATGCGCCCACTGGCCGAGAAAACCACCTTTATCAAAGGCGGCGGGTCTGTGGCCTCTGGGATTACCGGGCTGGATGCGTTTGGCCATACCGGCGGCCATATGACGTATATGTTGGAAAGTGGTGGCAAGCAGTTGTTGCTGGGTGCTGATTTCGCCAATCATTATGTCTGGTCACTGGCCTATCCCGACTGGCAGGTGAAATTCGATCAGGACAAGGAGCTGGCGGTGAAAACCCGGCGTGACATTCTGGGCATGCTGGCCGCGGACAAACTGCCGATGATCGGGTATCACATGCCGTGGCCTGCTTTGGGATATGTGGAAACCCGTGGGTCGGGATACCACTATGTTCCCCATTCTTATCAAATGATGCTCTGAGATTTTCAATCTGGGGCGGTGGGGTGGAACCCCACCCTACGGATGCCCGCAAGATTCAGCGTCCGAGCGTTCTGGTAGAAGCCACTAATTGCCTTTTTGAGGTGCCACACGACTGCCGTCACTGAAACGTGCCAGACGGAAATCCGACGGGTCCACCAAAGGACGCGTATCACAAACCAAGTCGGCCATCAGCCGCCCAGCGGCGGGGCCGATGCCAAAGCCGTGGCCGGAAAATCCCGTGGCCATGAACAGACCCGACAAGTCATCCACCGGGCTGATCACTGGTAACGCATCGGGCGTCACATCAATCATCCCGGCCCAGCTTTGCACCACGGACGCGCCCGCCAGTATCGGAAAGGCGCGTTGTGCTTCGGCCCACCCAACCCGCAGGGCCTTTGCGTCAGGCGTTGGATCAAGGGTGCGGCATCTTTCAAACGGGGTTTCCTGGTCCGGCGACCAAGAACGGGGCATGCGGGCCTGTTCGATCCACTCTCGGCCAAGACGCAGGCGAAGATTGCCAAACTCGCTTTTCAACGCAGGCAGGAATGGCCAGGCAAGGCGCAGGGTATCCGGCACAATGTCAGCAATTGCCCCGGCACCCGCAACCACACAATAGCCGCCATCGGCGCGTTTGCGCAGGGCAAAGCCCTTGCCGTGGATGGAGATTTCCGGCCCCCCGTCGACTGGCGTGGTGCGCATCACCGAACTTAACACTTTGAGCTGTGGTAGATAAATTCCAGCATTACCGGCAAACAGCCGCGACCATG
>DAOUQK010000034.1 GCA_030625695.1 Paracoccaceae bacterium
GAGGCCGAAGGGCGCGAGATTGGCGTTGTCACCCACGGACAAGGGTTGTCCTGGACCCAGATTACTCTGACCGGCAAGGATAGCCACACCGGGTCCACGCCAATGCCGTTGCGCAAGGATGCGGGGCTTGGCATGGCGCGGGTTTTGCAAAAGGTCAATGAGATCGCACTGAGCCACGCCCCCCACGCGGTGGGGGCTGCAGGGCATATCGACGTCTATCCGAATTCCCGCAATGTGATTCCGGGGCGGGTGGTGTTTACGGTTGATCTGCGATCGCCCGACCTGTCGGTGATCGAGGATATGGAGGCGCGGCTGAAAGCCGAGACGCGCACCATCGCCGACGACATGGGGCTTGAGGTGGCGTTTGAGAAGGTTGGCGGATTTGATCCGGTGACGTTTGACGAGGGTTGTGTTCAGGCAGTGCGCGATGCGGCCGAGCGGCTGGGGTATAGCCATATGAACCTGATATCCGGGGCCGGGCATGATGCCTGCTGGATTAATGGCGTGGCACCGACGGCGATGATCATGTGTCCCTGTGTGGATGGGTTGTCGCATAACGAGGCGGAAGAGATTTCGCCGGAATGGGCGGCGGCGGGGACGGATGTTCTGTTCCATGCGGTGGTTGAGACGGCGGAGATCGTCGCATGAATGCTTTGCATTCATTCGACGCCCCGGACTTGATCCGGGGTCTCCGATCGGCTGGATGCTCCGCAGTCCCGGGCCTGACCCGGGACCTCATCGAATTTGTGACCCGAGGTCCCGGATCAAGTCCGGGACTGCGTTTGCGCTTTGTTAACCAGTTTGCGCCATGCAGTATCCATGACCTTTTTCACCTACATTCTTGCCTGCAACTCCAATACCGCGATCTACATCGGCGTAACCGGAAACCTGTATCGTCGCGTGGCGCAGCACAGGGCCGGAAAAGGCGGTCAGTTTACCGAACGGTATCGCATTCGCAAGCTGGTGTACTTCGAAACCCACGAATTTCTACCCGAGGCCATTCACCGCGAACGACAACTCAAGCGATGGCGACGGGATTGGAAAACCCAGTTGATCGAGGCTGGAAACCCCGAGTGGACGGATTTGAGTATGGAGGCGTCGTTTCTCTGAACTCGCTGGCTATGAGGTCCCCCCGGGCCAAGCCCGGGGCAGGCTGGATCAAGTCCGGGACTGCATGGCGCTACTTGCTCGACACCACTATTCTTGAGATGTCGGAATGGGCATGAATCTCATCGAGCAACCGGGAAATCTGGAAACGTTCATATGTGGGCACTTGCTTCGTGCAGAGCGGCCAATTGGCTATGTTTTTCATGATTTTGATGGTTCTGTTCAAATGCTCTGCGGCTATGACGATTGCGTTTTAGATGGATCAAATATTGCTATTGTTGGGCTTGGGCACATGATGGACCGAGACGAAAGCTTGCGAGAACTAACCAACCTGCCAATTGGACATGAAGCCTGGCGTTCGCCAGAAGATCATTGGGTGATTTCGCCAATGCAAAAGGAGGAATAATATGACCAAAGTCATCAAAAACGGCACCATCGTCACCGCTGATCTGACCTATAAGGCGGATGTGCTGATTGAACACGGGGTGATTACAGAGATTGGCCCGAACCTTTCGGGGGACGAGGTGCTGGACGCCACGGGGTGTTACGTGATGCCCGGCGGCATTGACCCGCATACGCATCTGGAAATGCCGTTCATGGGGACGTATTCCACCGATGATTTCGAGAGCGGTACGCGCGCGGCATTGGCGGGCGGCACGACGATGGTGGTGGATTTCGCCTTGCCCAATCAGGGCGAAGGATTGCTGGACGCCTTGAAGCGCTGGGACAACAAATCGACGCGGGCGAATTGCGATTATTCCTTCCACATGGCGGTGACCTGGTGGGGCGAGAAGGTGTTTGAGGATATGAAAGAGGTGGTGCAGGAGCGCGGCATCAACACGTTCAAACATTTCATGGCCTATAAAGGCGCGTTGATGGTCAATGACGATGAAATGTATGCGTCATTTCAGCGGCTTGCGGAACTTGGCGCGATTGCCATGGTTCATGCGGAAAATGGCGATGTAGTGGCAGAATTGTCGGCCAGATTGCTGGCTGAGGGCAATACCGGCCCCGAGGCGCATGCCTATTCCCGCCCGCCTCAGGTTGAAGGCGAGGCCACCAACCGGGCGATCATGATTGCCGATATGGCCGGGGTGCCGCTCTATGTCGTGCATACCTCTTGCGAGGACAGCCATGAAGCTATCCGGCGCGCCCGGATGAATGGCAAACGGGTCTGGGGAGAGCCGCTGATTCAGCAGCTGACGCTGGATGAGAGCGAGTATTTCAATAAAGATTGGGATCACGCGGCGCGCCGGGTCATGTCGCCGCCATTCCGTAACAAGAAGCATCAGGATTCACTGTGGAATGGATTGCAGGCCGGGTCGCTGAGTGTGGTGGCAACCGATCATTGCGCGTTCTCGACCGAGCAGAAGCGGATGGGGGTGGGCGATTTCACCAAGATACCCAATGGCACCGGCGGGCTTGAGGACCGTATGCCGATGCTGTGGACTTACGGTGTGGCGACTGGGCGGCTGACGATGAATGAATTTGTTGCCGTAACCTCAACCAACATCGCGAAAATTTTGAATTGTTATCCACGCAAAGGTGCGGTTCTGGTGGGGGCGGATGCGGATTTGGTGGTTTGGGATCCTTCAAAAGAAAAGACTATTGCTGCAAGCACCCAACAATCTTCGATTGATTACAATGTGTTCGAAGGCAAAGCTGTCAAAGGGTTGCCGCGTTTTACCCTGACGCGTGGGCATGTGGCGGTGCATGATGGTGAGATGCGCACGCAAGAGGGCCATGGGGACTTTGTCAAACGCGAGCCAAACACCGCCGTCAACAAGGCGCTGAGCAGTTGGAAAGAGCTGACCGCGCCGCGCCCGGTGACGCGGACGGGTATTCCGGCGACAGGGGTGTGATGTAGCAATGTTTTTTCTTGTCAGGGCATTATGATGGCTAATGAAAGTGATACTCCGGTCGTGGTTGAGGCGAAGTCGCTGGACTTGACGTTTCAAACCAATGACGGGCAGGTTCAGGCATTGAAGGACGTGAACCTGACCATCAACAAGGGGGATTTTGTCAGTTTCATCGGGCCGTCGGGCTGCGGCAAGACCACATTTCTGCGGGTGTTGGCGGCGTTGGAGCATCCGACTGGCGGCACGGTTACGGTCAACGGAATGAGCCCGGATGAAGCGCGAATGAAACGCGCCTATGGCTATGTGTTTCAGGCGGCGGGGCTTTATCCGTGGCGCACCATTGCCAAGAATATCAGGCTGCCATTGGAGATCATGGGGTTTTCACGGAGTGAACAGGAAAAGCGCGTGAAGGACGTGCTGCAATTGGTTGATCTGGAAGGGTTCGGTGATAAGCATCCCTGGCAGTTGTCGGGCGGGATGCAGCAACGGGCGAGCATTGCGCGGGCCCTGGCGTTTGATGCGGATATATTGCTGATGGATGAGCCGTTTGGGGCGCTGGATGAGATTGTGCGCGATCATCTGAATGAACAATTGCTGGAATTATGGGCGCGCACCGGCAAGACCATCGCCTTTGTCACCCATTCGATTCCCGAGGCAGTTTATCTATCGACCAAGATCGTAGTAATGAGTCCGAGGCCGGGGCGGATTTCGGATGTGATCGAGAGTCCTTTGCCGAAAGAGCGGCCGTTGGATATTCGCGACAGCCCTGAGTTTCTGGAGGTGGCGCACCGGGTGCGCGAAGGGCTGCGGGCGGGGCATGCGTATGATTGATTTTGTCCGGGTTTTGAACGGGGGCGGCGGGGTGAACCCCGCCCTACGGAGTGGGGCGACGTGAAGTCTTTGATTGCGGTTCTTACGGTTATTGGAGTGCTGGTCGTCATTTGGTATGCGGCCTGCGTGCCGATGAATATCAAGGGTGTGCTGACCGAGGCCGAGAGGGCCGGGGCCGTCGTGGAGCCAGAAGGGGCACGAGAGCGGCGCAACCTGGGGGCGTTTGGGCTGGTGGCGGGGAATGGTTTTGCCATTCCGGCGACCTGGGCGCAGGCGAGGCCAAGATTGCCCGCCCCGCATCAGGTGGCGATCGAGCTGTGGCAGACCACGGTCATGAAGAAGATCACTTCGAAACGGTCGTTGGTTCATCACGCATGGGTGACGCTGAGTGCGACGTTACTTGGATTTGGCATTGGCACTGGTTTGGGTATATTATTGGCCGTTGGGGTGGTGCACAGTCGGGTGATGGACATGTCGGTGATGCCGTGGGCGATTGTCAGTCAGACCATTCCAATCATTGCTTTGGCCCCGATGATTATTGTGGTGCTGTATTCGATTGGCGTTCAAGGCGTGCTGCCCAAGGCGGTGATCTCGGCTTACTTAAGCTTCTTCCCGGTGGTTGTGGGCATGGTCAAAGGGTTGCGCAGCCCGGATATGATGCAACTTGATCTTTTGGCGACGTATCACGCCAGCAAACCGCAGGGGTTCTGGAAATTGCGCCTGCCTGCGTCGATGCCGTATCTGTTTACTTCGCTGAAGATTGGCGTTGCGGCGTCTTTGGTGGGGGCCATCGTTGGTGAGTTGCCGACCGGGGCGGTTGCGGGTCTGGGCGCGCGGTTACTGGCCGGGAGTTATTACGGGCAGACTGTGCAAATATGGTCGGCGTTGTTTATGGCGGCGATATTGGCGGCGTGTCTTGTTGGATTGTTGGGGGTGATCGAGCGGGTGACTTTGAAGCGGATGGGGATGGGCTCATGAGCGGGCGGTGGTGCCTGTTGAGGGTTTGGGAATTGAGTTTATTTAGCGAGATGAAGTTGGAGCGAGGTGCCACATGGTAATGGTGGTGTTTGCCTTTGTTCTGTGGGCTTTGGGGTGGTTTGTGAATGTTCGGCTGGCCGAGGGAGCTGCAGCGCGGACGGTTGGCGTGAGGCTGTTGGTGCCGGTTATTTTTGGCGTGACCATTCTGGCAATGTGGGAGTTGCTGGTGCGTGGGCTGAATGTGCCGTTGGTCATCCTGCCGACACCCTCTATGATTGCCGTGAGGTTCAGTGAAAGCACCAGCATTCTGTGGGTCGATTTTGTGCAGACGATCCTGAAAGGCGCTTTGTCGGGCTATGTGATGGGGGCGCTGGCGGCATTTGGCACGGCCATTCTGGTGGACCGGTCCGACTTTCTAAGGCGCGGGTTGTTGCCTGTGGGGAATTTCATGGCCGCCTTGCCGATTGTGGGCACTGCGCCAATACTGGTCATGTGGTTTGGGTTTGACTGGCACAGCAAGGCGGCGGTGGTTGTGGTTATGGTGTTCTTCCCGATCCTTGTGAATACCGTGGCGGGATTGCGCGAGACCAGCCTGATGCAGCGCGATCTGATGCAGACATATGCGGCGAGTTATTGGCAGGGGTTTTTCAAGCTGCGCCTGCCCGCAGCAATGCCGTTTGTATTCAACGGGCTGAAAATTGCCACGACGTTATCGCTTGTAGGCGCGATTGTGGCCGAGTTCTTTGGTTCACCAACTGTGGGCATGGGGTTTCGGATATCGACCAGCGTTGGGCAGTTGTCCTTGGATATGGTCTGGGCCGAGATTGTCGTGGCCGCCTTGGCGGGTTCGGCGTTTTATGGTTTGGTGGCGATCAGCGAAAAGATCGTCACCTTTTGGCATCCCTCGCAAAGAGGGTGAATATGGAACGATGAAGACGATAAATAATCAACAAGGAGTGAGAATGATGAAGAAACTATTGGGAACAGCCATGGCACTGACAATGGCCGCGGCCCCGGCGTTTGCCGCGGATGAGGTCAAGTTGCAGTTGCAGTGGGTCACGCAGGCACAGTTTGCCGGCTATTACGTGGCATTGGACAAGGGGTATTATGGCGAGGAAGACCTGGATGTGACGATCCTGCCGGGTGGTCCGGATATTGCCCCGCCGCAGGTTCTGGCCGGTGGTGGCGCTGATGTGATGCTGAACTGGATGCCGTCGGCACTGGCCGCGCGCGAAAAGGGATTGGCACTGGTCAATATCGCCCAGCCGTTCAAGACGTCTGGTCTGATGTTGACCTGCTGGAAAGATACCGGCATCACCTCACCGCAGGATTTCAAGGGCAAGACCATTGGCGTCTGGTTCTATGGCAATGAATATCCGTTCCTGAGCTGGATGAGCCAGGAAGGCATTTCCACCGAGGGTGGCGATGATGGGATTACCGTTCTCAAGCAAGGCTTTAACGTTGATCCGTTGTTGCAGCGTCAGGCCGATTGCATATCAACCATGACGTATAATGAATACGGTCAGGTGCTGGATTCCGGTGTTGGCGAAGATGAGCTGGTGACCTTCAAGTATGAAGATCAGGGCGTGGCCACATTGGAAGATGGTATCTATGCGCTTGAGGATAACCTCAAGGATCCGGCCTTTGCCGACAAGATGGTGCGCTTTGTGCGCGCCTCGATGAAGGGCTGGAAGTATGCCGAGGCAAACCCCGGTGAAGCGGCCGGCATCGTTCTGGACAACGACGCATCAGGCGCGCAGACCGAAGCGCATCAGGTGCGGATGATGGGTGAGATTGCCAAGCTGACAGCAGGCAGCAACGGCTCACTTGATCCGGCGGACTTTGACCGGACAGTGGCGACATTGCTGGCAGGCGGGTCTGACCCGGTGATCACCAAGGCACCCGAGGGGGCCTGGACCCATGCGATCACGGACGCTGCTTTGAAGTAAGCTGACCGATGCGAAGACGTGGCGCGGCCCCCGGATGAGGGGCCGCGCCATTTTTATGGACTGGTGATTTGGGGCGTTCTATGGGTATAGGGGGCGCAACACATTCAGGAGAATGAAGATGAGTGGCGAATACAACATGTCGATCCGCAAGTTTCTGAAACAGGTCGGTGTGACCAGCCAGCAAGCGATTGAAGACGGGTTGCGCGGGGATAACGGGTCCGGTCCGTACGAAGTTGAAATGGTTTTACGCATCAAGGGGCTGGATATCGAACACACCGTGACCGGTTCCATCAGGAAGGACGAGGCATGACCACCCGCGAGCAGGTTTTAGAGGCGCTCAAGGGCGTCAAAGACCCGGTCAGCGGCGGCGATATCGTCTCGGTCGGCCTGGTGCGGGCATTGACGGTTGAGAATGGCGCGGTTCGCTTTGTGCTGGAGATCGACGGCAAGCACGCCAACGTTATGGAAGGCGCGCGGGCCTCGGCCGAGACTTTGGTCAAAGGCATGGACGGGATCACGTCTGTTTCGGCAATGATGACCGCGCATTCGCAGAAAGCTCCGCCGGATCTGAAGGGTACGGGTGGGGCAAAATCTGCGCCCAAAGGCCCTGAACGTGTACCTGGGGTAGACCACATCGTACTGATTGCGTCCGGCAAGGGCGGTGTCGGCAAATCCACCGTTGCGGCCAATCTGGCAACGGCTTTGGCGGCTGAGGGGCGGCGGGTTGGCCTGTTGGACGCCGATATCTACGGGCCATCGCAGCCCCGGATGCTGGGCGTTTCTGGTCGGCCGGATAGTCCGGATGGCAAGATCATCCTGCCGTTGCGCAATCATGGCGTGACGATGATGTCGATGGGGCTGATGATGCCCGAAGATCAGGCGGTTGTCTGGCGCGGGCCGATGTTGATGGGGGCGTTGCAACAGATGCTGGGGCAGGTGCAATGGGGCGCGTTGGATATCCTGATCATCGACCTGCCGCCGGGCACCGGTGATGTGCAGCTTACCCTGGGTCAGAAATATGTGGTGGACGGGGCGATTATTGTCTCCACACCGCAGGACGTGGCCCTGATGGACGCACGCCGGGCGATTGCCATGTTTGAAAAGATGGAAACGCCGGTGATTGGCATGATCGAAAACATGTCAACGCATGTCTGTTCCGAATGCGGCCACGAAGAACACTTGTTCGGCCACGGCGGCGTGGCAGCAGAGGCGGCTAAGCTGGGCGTGCCATTGCTGGCCGAGGTGCCGTTGCATCTGGATATCCGGCTGGCCGCGGACGCGGGCGCGCCGATTGTAGTGAGCGCGCCGGAATCGGCGCAGGCAGCACCATATCGGACGGTGGCCAAGGCGTTGGTTGAGCAAGGCTTGGCTTGAAGACGTAGGGCGGGGTTTTACCCCGCCGCGGTGTTGAAATAACGGGAACGGCGGGGTGAACCCCGCCCTACCGGTTCATGCGATTGTTGATCAAATCCTCAACCACCGAGGGGTCGGCCAACGTAGACGTATCCCCCAACGTGCCATAATCATTCTCGGCAATCTTGCGCAAGATCCGCCGCATGATCTTGCCCGAGCGGGTTTTTGGCAGGCCGGGGGCCCATTGGATCAGGTCGGGTTTAGCGATTGGCCCGATCTCTTTGCGCACCCAGGTGGACAATTCAGCCCGCAACTCATCAGTGTATTCCTGACCTGCCATCAAAGTCACGTAAGCATATATACCCTGGCCTTTGATCTCGTGAGGATATCCGACAACGGCAGCTTCGGCGACGGCAACGTGGGCGACCAAGGCGCTTTCGACCTCTGCCGTGCCCATGCGGTGGCCGGAGACGTTGATCACGTCGTCAACCCGACCCGTTATCCAGTAATCGCCATCCGCGTCGCGTTTGACGCCATCGCCGGAAAAGAAATAGCCTTTGTAATCGGCGAAATAGGTTTTCTCGAACCGGTCATGATCTCCCCAGATGGAGCGCATCTGTCCGGGCCAGCTGTCTTTGAAGCACAAAACTCCTTCCGCCGGATTCCCCTCGATTTCCTCGCCAGATGTTGGGTCAAGAACCACCGGTGTGATGCCAAAGAACGGCTTCATCGCTGCCCCCGGTTTCAGGTCATGCGCGCCGGGCAGGGGGGTCAGCAGATGGCCGCCGGTTTCGGTTTGCCACCAGGTGTCGACGATCGGGACATTCCCGCCGCCGACCACGTTGTGATACCATTCCCAGGCCTCGGGGTTGATTGGTTCCCCCACTGTGCCGAGCAACTTCAGCGATGACAGGTCGCATTTCTCGACCCATTCCGATCCTTGCCCCATCAGGGCGCGGATCGCAGTCGGCGCGGTGTAGAACTGGCTGACCTTGTGCTTTTCGCAGACCTGCCAAAAGCGCGAGGCGTCTGGGTAGGTGGGGATGCCTTCGAACATCAGCGTGGTGGCGCCATTGGCCAGGGGACCATAGACGATATAAGAATGGCCCGTGACCCACCCCACATCCGCTGTACACCAGAAGATATCGCCGTCGTGGTAATCAAAGGTGATCTCATGCGTCATGGCGGCAAAGGTGAGGTAGCCGCCGGTGCTGTGCAACACACCTTTGGGCATGCCGGTTGAGCCGGAGGTGTAAAGGATGAACAGCGGGTCCTCGGCCCCCATTTCCACCGGTTCGTTGGTGTTACTGGCACGCGCGGCCAATGAGTTATAGTCGAAATCGCGGGCCTCATCCCAGTGGGTTTCTCCCCCAGTGCGCTTGACCACCAGACATTTGACGTCGTCGCTGCATTTTGCCAGCGCGATGTCGGCGTTGGCCTTAAGCGGCGTGGCCTTGCCGCCGCGTGGGGCAAAGTCGGCGGTGATCAGCAGCTTGGCGTTTGAGCCTTGAATGCGGGCGGCCAAAGCATCCGGGCTGAAGCCGGCAAAGACGATGGAATGGATCGCGCCGATACGGGCCGAGGCAAGCATGGCATAGGCGGCCTCGGGGATCATAGGCATATAAAGGACAACGCGGTCGCCCTTTTCGACACCCAGATCGGTAAAGATGTTGGCCATGCGGCAGACGTGGCCATGCAGTTCGGTATAGGTGATGTGTTTGGCGGGCTCATCCGGGTTGTCCGGCTCCCAGATGATCGCAGTTTGGTCGCCGCGCGTCGCCAAATGGCGGTCAACGCAATTGGCCGATACGTTCAAGGTGCCATCGGCGTACCAGTTGATTGATACCTGGCCCAGGGTGAAATCGACGTCTTTGACCTGAGTATATGGCTTGATCCAGTCAAGCCGTTTGCCTTGCTCGCCCCAGAATGCGTCCGGGTCGGCGAGGGAAGCGGCATACATTTCATCATATTGCGCCGCGTTGACGTGGGCATTGGCGGCCATTTCGGCGGAAGGCGGATAGGTTGGGTGGTTGGAATGGTCAGAGCTGGTCATAAAATGTGCCTCCCGCTGGCGATGGTTGTTTGGTCTTGTTTAGACGGCTGGCCCAGGCAATTCCAAGTGTCTTTGCCGGGGGAGCCGGATTTAGAGCGACAATAGCGGGGTTTGAAAGTTTGTGAATAAGACAAAAGAATAAAAGGGTTTCATTGTAAAGATTTTCAACCATCGGGTCGGTAATTGTAAAGTTCCGAGCTTGGTAGAAGTGGAAATACTGGAATATCAGCATGTTGCCTGATAATGCTTTTTGCAGTCTGGTGGTGGCATTGTTTGCCCGCGATCCCGACAAGATGCAGCGCTTGCAGCATATGCGCGCCTTTGGGCTTGGCAGCACGCGGGCTTGACGGTAGTTTCGCGCTCAAGCGGGCCAACAAACCGGGCCGCATGACAGGGAGAGTATTTATGAAAAAGATGTTGACCGGGGCCTCCGGAGTTATTGCGGCCGCGCTGAGCGTTGCATTTGTCACCGAGGCGGCTGCAACTGAATGGAATGTGTCCGTATGGGGCAAACGCCGGGCGTTTACCGAACATGTGGAAAAGCTGGCCGAACTGGTCAGCGAAAAGACCAATGGCGGGTTCACCATGAACATCAGCTATGGTGGTCTGTCCAAGAACAAAGAGAACCTTGACGGGATCTCGATTGGCGCGTTTGAAATGGCGCAGTTCTGTGCCGGTTATCACCGCGACAAGAACCCAACCATCACCGTTCTGGAATTGCCGTTCATTGGCGTCAATACGCTGGACGAAGAGGTGGCGGTCAGCCACGCAGTTTATGGTCACCCGGCGGTTCAGGCCGATCTGGCGCGCTGGAATGCCAAGCTTTTGATGACCTCGCCGATGCCGCAGTACAACATTGTCGGCACGGGCGAGCCTCGGGACACATTGGCCAAGATGGACGGTATGCGGGTGCGCGCCACGGGTGGCGTAGGCAAGGCGTTTGCCGCTGTTGGGGCGGTGCCCACATCGGTGACGGCGACCGAGGCGTATAACGCGATGGAATCCGGCGTGGTTGATACGGTCGCATTCGCGCAACATGCGCATCTGGCCTATGGCACGATCAACCGGGCCGACTGGTGGACCACGAACCTGAACCCCGGCACGGTGAACTGCCCCGTGGTGGTCAATATCGACGCCTACGAGGCGCTGAGTGATGATGAGCGGACGGCATTGGACAGCTCTGTCGAAGGTGCAATCGAGCATTATCTGGCCAACTATGGCGCATTGCTGGCCAAGTGGGACGGTATTCTGGACGAAAAGGGCGTCACCAAAGTGACGTTCTCGGACGCTGATCTGGCTGAGTTCCGCAAGGTGTCCGCCGATCCGATCCGCGAACAGTGGATTGCTGACATGGCGGCGCAGGGGCTGCCGGGTCAGGAACTCTATGATCTGGTGATGAGCACGCTCAAGGCACAGCGCGGCAACTGATGCCGACGGGGCCGGGTGCGACAGGTGCCCGGCCCTAAGAAATTTCCGTAGGATGGGTTTTCAACCCATCTTCCTTGATATCTGACCGGTGCCAAAGGTGGGTTGAAAACCCACCCTACGGAAATTCGGCCCGGTCAGATTTGCCTTTCAGTAGGGACGCAATTCACATGGCCGGACATTCGACGGTTCTGGAGGATGGTTCGACGTTAAGTCGGCTGGACCAGAGGTTTCTGAAGCTTGAACAGTTCATGGCGCTGATCAGCGGCGTGGCGGTGTTCAGCCTGATGGTGCTGGCCGTGGTGTCGGTGGGCGGGCGCAACCTGTTTAACGCGCCGCTGCCGGGCTATGTCGATTGGATCGAACAGGTGATGCCGCTGATTGCTTTTATGGGCATTGCCTATGTGATGCGCGATGGCGGGCATATTCGCATGGACATCGTGATTGGCCGCCTGTGGGGGCGGGCAATGTGGCTGGCCGAGTTGATCTCGGTGGTGTTGGTCTTGCTACTGATGCTGGCGCTGGTGTGGGGCAGCTGGTCGCATTTTGATCGCAGTTTCGATTTTGCAGCCCCGTATTGGAGCCGGGACAGTTCGATTGATATTGGCATTCCGATCTGGCCTGCCAAGCTGCTGGTGCCGGTGTCGTTTTCGGTGTTGTGTGTGCGCTTGGTCCTGCAAATATGGGGCTATGGACGGGCGTTTGCGCTGGGGCTGGAAAGCCCGGTGGCGGTGCCATTGATTCAGGGCGCTGCCGAACAGGCGGCGGCCGAGGCGGATCAGCTGGACGGGCAGGGGTAAGAGCATGGATTCGATTGAAATTGGCCTTTGGGTCACGGCTGGCATGTTGGTCATGGTGTTTCTGGGCATGCGGGTGGCGTTTGCCACGGCGCTGGCAGGATTAGTGGGGATATTCCTGATCTTCTGGGCCAAATTCGGTTTTGAGCCGGACAAGTTTACCAAGGCCCTGGTGGTCTCGGTCAAGATCGCAGGACAAGTGCCGCATTCCAAGATTTCCACTCAGGTGCTGAGCCTGATCCCGACCTTTATCCTGATCGGCTATCTCGCCTATTACGCCGGGCTGACGCGGGCTTTGTTCGAAGCCGCCAAGCGCTGGATTGCCTGGGTGCCGGGGGGCCTCGCGGTGTCGACCGTGTTTGCCACCGCTGGCTTTGCCGCGGTTTCGGGCGCTTCGGTGGCGACGGCGGCGGTGTTTGCCCGCATTGCCATCCCCGAGATGCTGAAGATCGGCTATAACAAACAATTCGCCGCTGGTGTGGTGGCTGCCGCTGGCACGCTGGCGTCGCTGATCCCGCCGTCGGCCATTCTGGTGATCTATGCGATCATCGTCGAACAGGACGTGGGCAAACTGTTGTTGGCCGGGTTTTTGCCGGGGGCGTTCTCGGCGATTGTCTATGCCGGGCTGATTATCGGTATTGCGGTGGTGTTCAAAAACGTCGGCCCGCCGGTCACCGGGTTCACCTGGCGCGAACGATTTGAATCCTTGCCGCCCGCCTTGCCGATTGTGTTTGTCATCGTCATCATCATCTTCTTTGTCTACAACCCGTTTGGCGGTGATGCCTGGGGCACACCGACCGAAGGCGGGGCGCTGGGCGCCTTTGTGGTATTCTGCATGGCGCTGTGGCGTGGCATGAGGTGGAAGCAATTAAAGGCGGCATTGCTGGATACGGCCAAGCTGACCGTGATGATATTCACGATTATCTGGGGCGTGCTGATTTATGTGCGGTTCCTGGGGTTTGCCGATCTGCCGGGGGTGTTTTCCGACTGGATCACCTCGCTTGATATGGCGCCGATGCTGATCCTGATCTGCATCCTTCTGGGCTATGCGGTGTTGGGCATGTTCATGGATGCGATTGGCATGCTGTTGTTGACCCTGCCGGTGGTTTACCCCGCTGTCATGGCCCTGAATGGCGGCGAGACGGTGGCGGCGGCGGATGCGACGTTTGGCATGTCCGGGCCGATGTGCGCGATCTGGTTTGGCATATTGGTGGTCAAGATGGCCGAATTCTGTCTGATCACGCCGCCCATTGGGCTGAACTGTTTTGTGGTCGCTGGTGTGCAGCCTGATATCTCTGTGCAGGATGTGTTCAAAGGGGTGATGCCGTTTTTCATCGCTGACGGGGTGACAATTGCCTTGTTGGTGGCGTTCCCGGGGATCGTGCTGTTTTTGCCTCGGCTGGTGGGGTAATCTAGCGGAATGCGCCAAGCGGCGCATGCTTTATGCTTTGGTTTGATGGGCGCACGGGCATCGTGATAATCTGGCGGGGATCCATGACATGACCGATACGATCCGTATTCGCCGGGCCGCGCGGGTGAGCGTGGTGCCGATGATGGATTGGATTGGTGGTGTGAATTATAAGAGTTATTTCAATGTGTTATGGTTGTCGGCTCTGAGGCGTCATACTTAAGTCATACTTTTGGGGCCGTACCCGTCAGACAAGAGCGCTTCTTGCCCTTTAGAATGGTCCACCATCTAACTGTTCCATCCCGGATGATCACATAGACCCTCGTCGTTCTGCATTTTTCATGGCACGTTCAGTTCTGAGGGAAATTCGGGAGAGCGTTCAATGCTGGTCCATCTTCATAGCCAGGCGACAACAACACCAAAGATCCGGGCGGAAATCCAAGCGAGCGACGAACCTGCCTGGGTTCTGGCAGAGCGTTTTGGCACAACCGAACAGACGGTTTGGAAATGGCGCAAGCGCGACAGTGTGCAGGACCGCAGCCATACCGCTCATCGATTGCAAACCACGCTCTCGCCTGCACAGGAGGCTGTCGCAGTTTCGCTGCGCAAGACGCTGCTCGTGTCGCTGGATGATCTGTTGGCCGTGGTACGGGAATTTCTAAACCCGGACGTCTCGCGCTCAGGGTTGGACCGCTGCCTGCGCCGTCATGGTGTGGGCAATCTACGCGATCTGAAAGCAAAGGCGGCGCGCCCCAAGCACAGCGGCTTCAAGGCCTATGAGCCCGGATACATCCACATCGACGTGAAGTATCTGCCTCAAATGGCTGATCAAACCTCCCGCCGTTATCTGTTCGTTGCTATTGATCGGGCCACGCGCTGGGTCTTTATCCGCATCTACAACAGCAAGACGGCAGCCAACGCGCGCCGCTTTCTGCGTGATCTGGAGCGGGCCTGCCCACTGCGCATCCGAACCATACTCACGGACAATGGCAAGGAGTTCACCGACCGCCTCTTTGGCCTGCACAAGCGCGCACAAAGCGGGAAACATGAGTTCGACAAGCTCTGCGCCGAACTGGACATCGAACACCGCCTGATCCCACCAAGATCACCGCAAACAAACGGCATGGTCGAGCGGTTCAACGGGCGCATCGAGGATGTGCTTCAAAGCCATCACTTCCGATCTGGTGAGAAATTGGAAACCACGCTTTACCACTACGTCTGGCTCTACATCCAGCAGCTCCCAAAATCAGCCTTGGGCACCAAGACGCCCTTGCAGGCAATGAAAGACTGGCACAAACTCAAGCCAGACCTGTTCAAGAAACAGCCGTACTACCGTCCGGGATGTGACAGTTACATAACAAATGGAGCAACATTTGTTAGGTCCTGTGGACATTCATCTTGATGCGAATTGGCTGCTGGAAGAACTGGACGAGCGAGGCGCAACCGCTGTCATTCCACCAAAATAGAACCGAATTGTGCAGCGGGACTATGATAAGGAGGCCTATTGCTGGCGGCATCTGGTAGAAAACTACTTCGCGAAAATCAAGGAATTCCGCGGCATCGCAACGCGTTACGATAAAACGGATAGCAGATACGCCGCAAACTTGAACCTCGTTGCAGCCCTCATCGCATCAAGATGAATGTCCACAGGCCCTAGGTGTTCCGTCCCGAATAATTGCACAGGCGGCTATCGTCCAAACCGTAATACTTCCAAAGCAGAATAAATTGAAAGGGCCGTTATTCCAATTGTCAGAAGTTGTGCTGCTGCGGGTCCCAGCGGATCTACCAATGAAAACATGGAAACCAGTGTCACAACCAGCCCAAATCCATAGGCTATAAGAAAGCGTGTTAAGTCGCGAAAATGGCTGGCTGTACTTGAAAATGTCCAGCTTCTGTTGAGCAGGTAACTTGCCATGACGCCCATCACATAACATAGGCCAGATGCCAGCAACGGTGCCATTCCCGCCCAGATCAGAAATAGAAATACCATGAAGAGGGAGCCATTTGTAAACACGCCGACCAGTGTATACCGCCCTATTCGATCCAGCCTAGATCGCATGGGATTTGTCACTTTTTTCATGGCAGGTTGATTGTTCAATCAGAATGCGTGGGCGGTTCTTCACCTCGGCGAATATTCTTCCCATATAGAATCCGTGGATTCCGAGAACAGCCAGAATCATACCTGCCAAGAACCAGACAGACAGAATAAGGCTGGTCCAGCCCGGAACGGTAAACGCCCCTGTCACCCAAACAATTAAAAGAATCATGGAGAACAAGGCTGATATACTGCTAATGACCAATCCCACCAGAACACTGAGTTTAAGCGGGCGATCTGAAAACCGGATAATGATGGCGATAGCCAGCCGGATCAATCGACTTAATCCATAAGAACTTTCCCCGGCATGCCGGCCACTACGATCCAGAACATAAGACGCCCGGGACAACCCGGTGAGTGTTACCATGACTGGCAGGAATACCTCTTTTTCCTGATACGACTGCAGAATGTCCACCATACGCCGACTATACAGGCCAAAGTTTCCGACGTTGCTGTCGAGATTTACCCCGGCCAATATTTTGGTGAACTTGTAGAAAGAACGTGACGCGAACCGCCTGAACCAGGAATCCTTCCAATTTCCACGATCGACAACAACCGCATCCACATTTTCTGCAACAGCTTTCAAATACAATTCATAAACAACCGCCGGGTCATCCTGAAGGTCGCAGTCAACAACTGCAACCCAATCACCTCTCGCTTCGGCGAGGCCAGCCCATATGGCCAAATGCTGCCCGTGGTTGCGGGTAAGGCGCATACCTCGAATACGCGGGTCGGATTCAGCCAGCTCTTCGATTAGGTCCCACGGTTTGTCCGGGCCTCGGTCATCGACAAGAACGAGTTCCCAATCCAGTTGTTTGTCTGCAAAAGCGTTGCAAACTTCTATCGCGAGCATTCGTAGGCAATCACGGCAACCGTAGACAGGTGAGACGATGCTGATTAAGGGTCTGTCACGCATGCCAGCTTTCCTTCGTAACTGTTTCGAGCGGCCTGTATCTGAGCGGCTATACCCATATCTTACAAACCACATCCATAGATATTTGGTGGATTACTTTATAATGGTGCAGTTTTAATTCGGTACTGGCAGCCACAATAATCGCGTACTCTTGTATTTTTACCCCGGCACAAACTCCGGCAGCCGTTTCAGACTGAGCACCATGAACCGCTGCAGCCGCGCATCAGCCTCCGCCTCAGTCTCATCCGCATTGAGTGGTGTGACATACCGCACCAACGCCCCATCAGTACGCCCCATGAGCAAGCTGTCATAGATCACACTGGCCTTGGCCGTGAAATCGTTGGTCATGCGCTTCCCCCGCTGTTCGAACCAGTAATAGACCAGTTGCT
>DAOUQK010000308.1 GCA_030625695.1 Paracoccaceae bacterium
TGCAATTGCGCCAGAACCTTGTCTTGCATCAGCGTTTTCAGCTTCTTGCGAAAGCCATTTTGTTGGCGTGAAAACTCGGAAGTCGGTTCATAGTTGCGGTTGCGCATCCGCCAATAACGTTGTGACACCATCTTGTTGGCGACAACAACATCGCCACGGAACATTTTCACCAGATATGAGTTCAGCGAGCGCAGGGGGAAGTGGTCAAGCACCACTTGGTCATAGGTGCCGCGCACGTCGAGGCCATTTTCGGTGGCGTCACTGTGCAGGCTCCCTAAAGGATTGCCAGACCCGTCCAGCCAGGTCACGGCACCGGCATCGTGGCGCAGGTCAGGCCGGTGATTGCGGATATACTCAAGCCTGCTGCCAAGGCGCACGATGGTTTTAACCCCGCGCCGCGATTTTGCAGGGCCTGGTGTTTCACGTTGATGGCCGGGAAATTGTTCGGTCATAAGGCCGGGTTCGAACGCTTCTATATTGTTGCTGCCGTGGTTCAGTTCACTGATCGACAGGGCATCAAACGGCCCGGTTTCGGCCAGCAGATCGTCCATATGCCCCTTGCCTGCACGGATATTGATAAACTCGTCCACATCCATGGAAATATACAGGTCTGCGCGTTTGAATTCGGACAGATGCGGAGTGTAAGCCAGCGCATATTGTTGAAAGGCGGTGGCCTTGGTGGCCAGGGCCGGGTTGGGCAGGTGGCGCAATTCGCCCATTTCGTCCAGACGATCAAGCAATAGATCGGTGCCATCGGTGCAGTCATTGGTAAAGATCACATAGTTGTCGATGCCGATGGATTTGTGCCAGGCCAGCCATTCAAGGATGAACGGACCTTCGTCCTTCATGCAGGTGGTGATCAGCACGTTGGCGGATTTTTCTTTCCAGGGCTTATCAGTCAGGTGGGCCAGATTGGGGTTTTGCGGCTTAGCAATTTTGGGTTGTTCCGGCTGGGTGATGGCAGGTTGGGGCGCGACCTCGTCGCGAACAAAACAACGCACGGATGACGGTTTGTCCGGTACTTGAAAGATCAGACCTTTGGCCTGGATGCCCTTGGTTATGCTTTCGACGGTGTCTTCGCCGTAGACCTTGGGATGGAATTCGACCACCATGGCGCGGACCTGTGAAAGGTCCGCCTCATCAAACAGCCCCATTTCACCGCCTTCGATATCGCAGATAATGACGCTGGGGCGGGTTTCAGTGATCAGGGTATGGATACTGTAACAGGGCAGGTGTTTCTTTTTCTCATAGGCGCGCGAATCTGGCTCCATCGACGAGGCCCAGAAATCGGCGCGCAGGTAGAACGGCGCGCGTTTGCGGTCCGAGGCGACAATCACGCCGTTGCGCAGATCGACGTTTTCGACGTTGTTCAAAGAATGGGTTTCGCGGATTACCGGGATCAGGTCGGGGTTGGCTTCGATTGCAGTAACGGTTTCGACCCCGTCGACCAACGCGGCCACGGATGAGATCAGGCCAACACCGGCACCAAATTCCAGCACCCGGTCGCCAGAGCGCAGGATTGTGCGCAGCAATTCACATTCGCCCTTTTCATAGCGGTTGTTGCGCATGGGGCGTTCGATTTTTGGGGTGATGATATGCGGGACAAATGGAATTTTTATGCCGTTTGACTCGATAACCTCATCGTATTGCAGGGTTTGTGACACGTGAAGGCTGCTCTTATATTATGGGTGATTGGTCGGCTCTTGCGGCCGGTTTTCCTGATTGCACTACTTTAGCGAAATACGACATGCCTACCTAGAGGTTTTGGTCTGACAAGGTGAATGCCGCCCAGTCTGATGCCAATTTACGCGCTTTGCATTCATGATTGCGGTTTTGGGTCCATAACGTCTCCGGTGCCGGGCTGCCCGGGAAGGGCGCGAACGATGGGGCGGCCAATGCGGGCCACCAAGTCTACCAGCGGCATACCGAGAAAGCGAAAGCTGCACACTCGTGCACCAGTTTGCTGGCATGTCAGGAACAGCCGCCCGTCACGCATGGCCAGCCCGTATCCTTTGATCTTCAGTCGATCCGCCAACGCCGACCAATTGGGTGACTGTGTGATCACCGGATAAAGCATGGCGCGAAACATCGCGGCGGTTTCACTATCTACAGGTGGTGCGTCAAGGTTGTTTGGGGTCACTTGTTGGTGCCATTGCGGCGTCGAATGAAAGATGTCTGTTTCGGGAGGCTGAGGACTGTTCATGGCTTCGGGCTCCGCTTTGGATCAAACTTGTTCGTGTCCCCCTAAGGTGCGCGGATCGGTGCTGGTTACTTATTTGGCGGCAGTCATCGGACCCGGCCCACTAGAATTCAGTGTTGTCAATGATTGTGCCGATTCTGAGATCACCGTAGGGAATTCTTTGGGCAATCTATTCGCCAAACCAAAACGGGCCCCGGCGATTGCCGGGGCCCGTTTTTGATATTCTGATCAGCCTGAGGTCTAATGCGAGACCGGCTTATCCCATTCTTCCTGCTTTGGCAGAATCTCGAACGTATGTTCGGGTGGCGGGCAGGGCAGGGACCATTCCAACGTATCGGCGTATTCGTTCCAATAGTTGTTCTCGGTGATCTTGGCGCCACGCGTCAGCGTGTACCAGATGACCCCGAAGAAAAACAGGAACGAGGCAAACGACAGGAACGCGCCCATGCTTGACCACCAGTTCCAATAGGCGAACGCCTCGGGGTAATCAATATAGCGGCGCGGCATGCCCTGACGACCCAGAAAGTGCTGTGGATAGAAGGTCAGGTTGGCGCCGACGAAGAACGTCCAGAAGTGAACCCTGCCTGCCCATTCCGGATACTGACGGCCCGACATTTTGCCGATGTAAAAGTATATGCCGGCAAAGATGCAGAATACGGCACCCAAGCTCATCACATAGTGGAAATGTGCCACAACATAATAGGTGTCGTGGTAAACCCGGTCCACGGCCGCCTGAGACAGCACAACGCCGGTCACGCCGCCAACGGTGAACAGGATCAGAAAGCCAAGGGCAAACAACATCGGCGTCTTGAACTCGATCGATCCGCCCCACATGGTGGCGATCCATGAGAACACTTTGACGCCAGTCGGCACCGCAATGACCATGGTGGCCAGCATGAAATAGGCCTGTTGATCAAGGCTCATGCCCACAGTGTACATGTGGTGCGCCCAGACGACAAAGCCAAGGCCGCCAATGGCGATCAGCGCCCAGACCATCGGCAGATAACCGAACAACGGTTTGCGGCTGAAGGTCGAAATGACGTGGCTGATTATGCCAAAACCGGGCAGGATCACGATGTACACTTCCGGATGGCCAAAGAACCACAGGATATGCTGGTACAGAACCGGATCACCGCCGCCCGCAGGATCAAAGAAGGCGAAACCAAAGTTACGATCCATCAGCAGCATGGTGATCGCGCCCGCCAGAACCGGCAAGCTCAGCAAGATCAGCCAGGCCGTGATAAAGATCGACCAGGCAAACAGCGGCACCTTGAAAAGGGTCATGCCCGGTGCGCGCATGTTCAGGAACGTGGTGATCATGTTGATCGCGCCAAGGATTGAACTGGCACCAGACAAGTGCACCGCAAAGATCGCCAGATCCATCGACATGCCACTCTCGTTGCTCGCCAAAGGCGGGTACAACAGCCAGCCAACGCCCGAGCCAAGTTGGTCATTGCCACCGGGTGACAGCATCGAAGCCACACCCATGGTGACAGCCGCGATATACATCCAGAACGACAGGTTGTTCATCCGCGGGAACGCCATATCCGGCGCGCCAATCTGCAAGGGCATGAAATAGTTACCAAACCCGCCGAACAGGGCGGGAATAACCACAAGGAACATCATCAGAACACCGTGATAGGTGATCAAAACGTTCCAAAGGTGGCCGTTGGGCGTACATTCGGCGCTCGCATCGACGAACATCCGTGCGCCTTCCATGCACATGTATTGAACACCCGGCTCCATAAGCTCCATACGCATATAGATGGTGAACGACACAGCAATGAATCCAGCCAGCGCCGAAGCAACCAGATAGAGAATACCGATATCTTTGTGGTTCGTGGACATGAACCAACGGACGAAAAAGCTGCGCTCGTCCGCGTGGTCATCTCCATGAATGGCTGCGTCTGCCATTGCGTGCCTCCTATAGCAATGAACACGCATCCCCTAAAGGGAAGCGTGCAAGTTGAGAAAGGTTCTAAAGCGCCACCCGTTTGGCTTCAATGGTCATAATTGTCTCGCTTGAAGATAAATTGCCGCGCCTTTGCCGGGATTTTCCTTAATCCAGCACTTCAAGCCCTGCATAGACGCC